>JALVBM010000474.1 GCA_027010665.1 Chromatiales bacterium | reverse complement strand
CATGAATTGGAGTAGTCAAATCAGCTCGGAAGAGCTTTTTCAAATCGTCTGGTATTCCAAATCGCAATGGTTCCGTTTGTGAGAGCCGTGACAATACTGGTTGCTCTACAAATGGCACCTTGTATTCAAGAGCTTTTCTGTACATGGCGTGCAGATACACATTCGACAATCCGGGCTTGACATGCCGTTTTCGGGCCAGCCAATACGTGTCGATGGCTTCGCCCACCGCGTTCCGTGACGTGCCATCATAGATGAGCACGGCGTCCTTTGTGCGTGCTTCCGCTTCCAGTGCGGCCTTTTTGCGCAGCAACTCGGCCTGCCACTGTTCGGGCGGGCCGATGATCCGGTAGGACAGTTCGCGGCGTTCCACGCGGTGCAGTTCCTCTGTGACTTCCGGTCCGTAGCAGCCGCCCACGTCGGCATGGGCACCAGGGACGGCGATTTCCTCCATGTTGGGCGGCGGCAACTCGCCGGGACCGGTGCGCAGCGACTGGAGCGGAAAGTTGGCCCGGTATTCGTTACGCGCGACCAGATGCACCACCCGGAGAGCCGATTCGAGGGCGAGGTTGAAGTTGAACATGCCCGTCGCGGCCATGGCCGTCGGTCCCAGAGCCGCTGTCAGGAGGGGGTTGTCGGAGCGTACATCGATGTCGTTGCCCGGCAGGCCAAAGGAACCGACGGTATCGAAGATTCCGACGAAACTGACCCGCACGCCCGAGCCCGACAGTTTGGCGTTGACCCGGTTGACGAAATCCCGGGCCGAGGCGGCACCGCGGCTGAAACCGAAAACATCGACGATTCGAGGACCAGCCTGATCGGAAAAGTTCGACAAGAACTCGGTGAGTTCATCGAGTGCTGTTTCTATACGCGAAACCGCGCCTGAGCCGGTTGCCATTTCAAGAGAGTCGTTCTCGGCCCCTGCCTCGGTACCAACCCCATGGAGATAGATGCGTTTCGTATAAAGCGACAACTTGTCCTGCGAACCTACCGGGGTCGTGGTTTCGTTTCCTTCATTGGCCCGATACAGTTCAAATAGCCGCGCGATATTTGTGTCCGCACCCTTGGGAATATCGTTGTCCTTGTTGTTTCCCGTGCCGTCGAAGAATACGCCCACCCGGACGGCCACTTCCGATTTTTTGGGCTTTCCGGGATTGACAACTTCCACGGTACGGGTGTGGCGGGATTCGCCGGCGGTAACGGTAAGGGTATAGATGCCGGGAAGGACCGGGATGGCGTGTTCCCAGCCTTCGTTATCGGTGGCAACGGCGGTGGTGCCCGTCGTCGGGCCCTGCCAGGCGAACTGGACGACATCGGCGTTGCTCGCGCCGCCACCAACCCTGAGGGTATCGCCGTTGACGACCCGGACCATGGCATCGGGGCGCAAAGGCTGATCCCGGCGCACGGGTTTGCCATCGATGTAGTCGAGCACCAGGCGGGGGTCGCTGCGGCCGGTGACGCGGCGGGCGATGGCTTCCGCGGTGTCGCCGTCCTGCACGGTATACAAGACGATCGCCCGGCCAAAGTGCCGGCGGTCGCCGAGTTTCAACGGATCCTTGCCGGCAGGGCGGGTAATGGAGACGGAGGGCTCCCGGTAGACGGTGGTGCCGCTCATGACCGGCAAGGGCGCTCGCGGACGCCGGGGACGCCCGCCATTTCCCCGCATGGGTGCCGGTCGGCGACGAAAGGCCAGGGCCTTCTGGCCCGGCTCGCGGCGGCGCAGGTTCGGGACGGCTTCCCAGCGGCCCTTGCGCTCGAGGAAGAGCCGGACTGTTTCGGATGCCTCGAGAGAGCGGGCTTCCTCGAGCGGCAGGATTTCGAAATGGCGATAGTCGGGTTCGAGCCGGGCGAGAACGTCGCGCGGAAGAAGGTCGGGGTCGATGCGTCGGCGCCGGGCCCGTTCCTGGGCGGCGGCCTGTTCGGCTTCGAACTGCTTGTAGAAGACGGAGAGTTCCTTGATGGCCATGGGTCGCTTCCTGCGAGTTGATGGATTTCCTCTCGGAACACCCAATCCTACCGCCGGGTGTCGCTACTGAAAAGCGGGGGCGGCATGAATGTGAACGGTTTCACGTTTCCGGCGTGCCGGATGACCCCGCTCAGAGGGTCATCACCACCCGTTCGTGGGCGTTCAGGGCGAGGTAGATGGCGTCGAGCTGTTCGCGGCTGGTGGCGTTGACGGTGAGGGTGATGGCGAGATAGTTGCCCTTGCCGCTCTGGCGGGTGCGCACGTCGCTGTCGGTGAGGTCGGGCGCGTGTTCGCGCACGAGGGCCACGATCTCCGTTTCGAGATCGGCATGGGCGCGGCCCATGACCTTGATGGGGAAGCGGCAGGGGAATTCGAGCAGGGATTCGTTGGCCATGGTTCGGTTCGGATGCATCATTCCCGGAAGATGGGAACGGCGAAAGGGGTTTTCAAGCCGGCCGGCGCAGGGTGTCGACGAAACGGTGATAGTGGCCGAGCATGTCGCGCCATACCGGGCCCGGGCGGCCATCGCCGACGGGGATGTCGTCGAGCCGGGTGACCGGCAGGATCTCCCTGGTGGAACTGGTGAGCCAGATCTCGCCGGCGCGGCGCAGCTCGTTTTCGGGAATGTCTCTCTCCTCGCAGGGCAGGCCATGTTCCATGGCCAGTTCCACCACCAGATCGCGGGTGATGCCCGGCAGCAGACAGTCGCCCTTGGGCGGGGTGACGATGACGTCGTCGCTGACGATGAAGACGTTGCTGGCCGCGCCCTCGGTCACCTTGCCGTTGCGCAGCAGGATGGCCTCGGCCGCGCCGTGTTCGACCGCCTGCTGGCGCAACAGGATGTTGGGCAGCAGGGAAATGCTCTTGATGTGGCACAGCTCCCAGCGAAAGTCGTTCAGGGTCACGGCCGCCACGCCGTCGCGCAGCTCCGCCTCCGGCACCGGCTTGAAGGGATTGCTCATCAGGAACACGGTGGGCCGGCTGTCGGCGGGAAAGCGATGGTCCCGTGGCGCGATGCCGCGGGTCACCTGCAGATAGACCGACTGATCGCCTTCCCCGTTGCGGCGGACGAGTTCGGCGATCAGGCCTTCCCATTCGCCGTCGGTATGGGGATTGTCGATGCGCACGGCGGCCAGGCTGTTGGCCAGCCGCTGCAGATGATGGGCCAGCCGGAAGGGGCGGCCGGCATAGACCGGAATCACCTCGTAGACGCCGTCACCGAAGATGAAGCCGCGATCGAGCACCGGCACGCAGGCCTGGTGCAGGGGCAGGAACTCGCCGTTGAGATAGGCTGCGGGTTGTTCGGGGAACACGGCGCTGCCTATTCGAACATCAGCAGAACGCTGTCCACCAGCGTGCGCCACAGGCTGCCTTCGGGCACGTCCTGCAAGGCCACCAGGGGTTTTTCGGCCAGAATCTCGTCACCCAGTTTGATGGTCACCTCGCCATAGGGCTGACCCTTGCGCGCCGGGGCCACCAGTTGCTGCTCCACGGTCATGCTGGCCTTGACCTGCTTGCGCTGACCCCGGGGAATGGTGATGTAGAGATCCTCGGCCAGTCCCAGGGGCAGCAATTCCTGTTCGCCCTTCCAGATGCGCATCTCGGTGAGCGGCTCGTCGGCCTTGTGCAGCAGAAACGTTTCGTAGAAGCGGAAGCCGTAGTTGAGCAGCTTGCGCGAGGCGCTGGCACGGGCATTGTCGGAAGCGGTGCCGAGCACCACGGAGATCAGGCGCATGTCGTCCTGGGCGGCCGAGGCCACCAGGCAGTAGCCGGCCGATTCGGTATGGCCGGTCTTCACGCCGTCGACGCGATCGTCCATCCACAGCAGGCGGTTGCGGTTGAACTGGCGGATGTTGTTCCAGGTATATTCTTTTTCCTTGTACAGTTCATAGTGTTCGGGAAAGTCCCGAATCAGGGCGGCCGCCAGCAGCGCCAGATCACGGGCGGTCGTGTAGTGGTCGGGATGCGGCCAGCCGGTGGCGTTGGCGAAGTGGGTATGGGCCAGTCCCAGCCGCTTCGCGTACAGGTTCATCAGATCGACGAAGGCGTCCTCGCTGCCGGCCGCGTGCTCGGCCAGGGCAATGCTGGCATCGTTGCCCGACTGGATGACCATGCCCTTGAGCAGTTCGTGTACCGGCACCCGCTTGCCCACTTCGATGAACATCTTCGAGCCCTGCATGCGCCAGGCCTTCTCGCTCACCAGTACCTCGTCGTTCTCGCCGATGGTGCCCTTCGCCATTTCGGACAGCACCACGTAGGCGGTCATCATCTTGGTGAGACTGGCCGGCTCCACCCGCTCGTCGGCGTTGTGTTCGGCCAGCACGCGGCCCGAATGGAAATCGGTGAGCAGCCAGGCCTTGGCGGTGAGCCGTGGCGGCGCGGGCACCAGGCCGGGCGCGGCGAGGGCGGACTGGAACAGGAGTCCGAAACCGACAAACAGGAGGAAAAACCGGGGCATGCGTTTCGTTTTCATGGCGCTATTGTAACCGCAGCGTCCGCAAAAAGTCTGCCGGAAGCCTCAGAATCGGTGCCGGGCAGACGGGTGGTGTCGGCAGTCAGTCGACCACCACGTGCGGCGAATCGAAGCCGGCGGTGATCAGGCGCTCGGCGAGCCGATCGGCTTCCTCGACGGAATCCAGCGGCCCGATGCGCACGCGATACAGCGACTGGCGTCGTTTTGCCACCCGCTGAATGGCCACCGGACCGAAGTCATCGAGGCGTCGGCGCAGGTTCTCGGCGTTGGTGCGGCTGCTGAAGGCGCCCACCTGCAGATACAGTCCGTAGCGGACGGGCACCTGGCTGCGGTTGACGGTGCGGTTGGCCGGCTTGTGCCAGTTGCGGGGATCAATGGCCCGGACCTCGACCAGGCCGGTACCGGTGGCCACGATGCCAAGCTTTTTGGCCGCAGCGTAGGAAAGATCGATCAGCCGGTTGGGGTGGAACGGGCCGCGGTCGTTGACCTTGACCACGACCGTGCGGCCGTTCTGCAGATTGGTGACCTGCACGTAGGTGGGCAGGGGCAGGCGGGTGTGGGCCGCAGTCATGCCGTACATGTCGTAGGTTTCACCGCTGGAGGTGCGATGGCCATGGAACTTGCGGCCGTACCAGGAGGCGATGCCCCGTTCCACGTAACCCGCGGCGCTGTCCATCACCCGGTAGGTGCGCCCGTTGACCGTGTAGGTGCGGGGGTTGCCATAGCGACTGCGTGGTTCGGCCTTCGGCCGGGCATCGGGAATGTGGCTCACGTCCCGCGCATCGCGGGGCGCGCCGTCGTGCCGGTGACTGTAGCGGGAGCCGCTGCAGGCGGCGAGACTCAGCCCGAGTGCGAACAGAAGCAGGTGACGGTACGGCATGCCCATCGGGAATTCACGGTTGCTGTCGTGCCAGCCGGGTATAGGCCTGGCGGATTGCCTGGCTCAGTTGATACACCGCCATGGAATACAGCGCGCTGCGGTTGTAACGGCTGATGACGTAGAAATTGTGCCACACCACCCAGTATTCGGGGCCAGCCTCGCCATCGAGCTCGATCAGCGCGCCCTTCAGATGCGGCGGCAGTCCCGGCGGCAGGACCACGCCCAAAGCCAGCAGTTCGTCCTGGCTGTGCCGGGGTTTCAGCTTGCCGTCGATGAGTTCGCGAAAGCGGGTGCCATGTACCCGGACGCGATGGGCCACGGGTTCGCCCGGATGCCAGTGATGGCGATAGAAATAGTTGGCGACCGAGCCGATCACGTCGGCCGGGTTGCTCCACAGATCGCGCCGGCCGTCGCCATCGAAGTCCACGGCGTAGTGCCGGAAACTGCTGGGCATGAACTGGGGCATGCCCATGGCGCCGGCATAGGAGCCGAGCTGTTTCTCCGGCGGCAGCTTCTCGTCGCGGGCCATCAGCAGGTATTCCTTCAGTTCCTTGCGGAAGAAGGCGCTGCGCGGCGGATAGGCGAAGGCCAGGGTCGAGAGTGCGTCGAGTACCCGGAAGCGGCCGGCATGACGCCCGTAACGGGTCTCCACGCCGATGATGGCCACGATGATCTCTTCGGGCACGCCGTAGGTTTCGCGGGCGCGGGCGAGGGTGGCGGCGTGTTCGCGCCAGAAGCGCACGCCGCCCTCGCGACGATCGGCGGTCAGGAAGATGGGCCGGTATTCCTTCCAGGGCTTGCTCTCGGCGGGGCGGGCGATGGCATCGAGGATGGACTGGTGCAGCTTCACGTTGGCAAACAGGGTTTGCAGGTGACGGCGGTCGAAATCGTGTTCACGGACCATTTCGTCGATGAAGCCCGCCACCAGTTCCGGATCGGGCTTCGGCTTGCCCGTGGCGGTGATCGGCAGGGCCAGGGCGAGCAGCAGAAGAACGAGGGATTTCATGACGGGGACCGGGTCAGGTGGCAATCAGCTTGCGATGGGTGTGAATGGACATAAGCATACCGAAGCCGGCCATGAGGGTCACCATGGAAGTGCCGCCATAGCTGATCAACGGCAGCGGAACGCCGACCACCGGCAGAATGCCGGAGACCATGCCGATGTTGACGAACAGGTAGACGAAGAAGGTCAGCGTGATGCTGCCGGCCAGCAGCCGGCTGTAGGTATCCTGCGCCTGAAAGGCGATGTACAGGCCGCGACCGATGATCATCAGGTAGAGCGTGAGCAGCAGCAGTGCACCCAGGAAGCCGAACTCTTCCGAGAACACGGCAAAGATGAAGTCGGTGGAGCGTTCCGGGAGGAAATCGAGATGGGACTGGGTGCCATTGAGCCAGCCCTTGCCATAGGCGCCACCCGAACCGATGGCGATGGTGGACTGGATGATGTGATAGCCGGCGCCCAGCGGGTCGTTCTCGGGATTGAGGAAGGTGAGCACCCGGCGGCGCTGGTAGTCGTGCAACAGATAGTTCCAGACCACCGGCGCGGCGGCGGCCAGGGCGACAACGATGCCAGATACCACCCGCCAGCGCAGACCGGCCAGCAGCAGCACGAACAGGCCGGAGCTGGCAATGAGCAGGGCCGTGCCCAGGTCCGGCTGTTTGGCCACCAGCAGGGTCGGCACCAGCAGGATGATGGTGGCCATCAGCAGGCGGCGGCCCGAGGGCGGCAGGCCGTGTTCGGACAGGAACCAGGCCACCATCATGGGCACCGCCAGCTTCATGATCTCCGAAGGCTGGAAACGGAACAGGCCCAGATCGAGCCAGCGTTGCGCGCCCTTGCCCACCTCGCCGATGACCAGCACGGCGATCAGCATGAGCAGGCCGGTGGCGTACAGCCAGGGCGACCAGAAGCGCAGGGTATAGGGATCGAACTGGGCGATGGCCAGCATCACCGCGAAGGCCAGGCCCAGCCGGATGCCCTGGGCCATGACCTTGTCCGGATTCTGATCGGCGGCCGAATAGAGCACGAACAGGCCGAGACCCACCAGCAGCAGGAGGCTCAGCAGCAGGGGCAGATCGATGTGCAACTGGCGCAGGATGCGCCGGCCCAGGGTCAGGCGGTTGTCGTCGGCGAAGCGGGGCGTTTCCATGAGACTCATGAGCCGGATGCCTCCGCCATCCAGGTATCGATCACCTGGCGCACGATGGGGGCGGCCGCGGCACCGCCATGGCCGCCGTTCTCCACGATCACCGCCACGGCGATGGTGGGGTTCTCCACCGGCGCGAAACCGATGAACAGGGCGTGGTCGCGCAGTTTCTCGTGCACTTCCTCTTCCTTGTACTCCTCGTCCTGCTTGATGCCGAATACCTGGGCGGTGCCCGTCTTGCCGGCCAGGGTGTAGGTGAGACCGTGGGCGATGCGCCGCGCGGTGCCATGGGGTGAGTCGATCACCTTGCGCATGGCCTCGATGACCAGATCCCAGTCGCTGCGGCGCACGATGGGCACCGGTTTCTGGGGCAGGGGATCGACGGGCAGGCGTTCGCCGCTGGCCGGATCCTGAATGGCCATCACCATGCGTGGCGTCATGCGCCGGCCGTAGGTGCCGAGGGTGGCGGTGATGCTGGCCAGTTGCAGGGGCGTGGTGAGCATGAAGCCCTGGCCGATGCCGGCGATCAGGGTCTCGCCCGGATACCAGGCCGTGCGATAGGTGCGCCGCTTCCAGGCCGAGGAGGGCAGCAGGCCCGAGAGTTCGCCACGGATGTCGATCCCGGTGCGCTTGCCGAGGCCGAACCGGGCCAGATAGTCGTGCATGCGATCGATGCCCAGGTTCAGCGCCAGATCGTAGAAAAACACGTCACAGGATTCGACGATGGCCTTGGTCAGATCGGTTTCGCCGTGGCCGGTCTTCTTCCAGTCCCGATAGCGGCGCGGATCGTTCTTCAGCATGTACCAGCCGGGGCAGTTGAGCGGCTCGCGGGGACGGATCTCGTCGAGTTCGAGGCCGGCCAGCCCAACGAAGGGCTTGATGGTGGAGCCGGGCGGATACTGCCCGCGCAGGGCACGATTGAACAGGGGGCGATCCGGGGACTCGCTCAGGGCCTTGTAGGTGCGCGAATCGAGGCCGTTGACGAACAGGTTGGGATCGTAGGTGGGCATGCTCACCAGCGCCAGCACGCCGCCGGTGCGCGGATCGATGGCCACCAGGGCGCCGTTGCGATCGCCGAAGGCGGCTTCGGCCGTTTTCTGCAGCCGCACGTCGAGATTCAGATAGAGATTCTGGCCCGGCTGGGGCAGGGTGCGTTCCAGCACCTTGAGCGTGCGGCCCTGGGCATTGGTCTCCACCTGCTGGAAACCCACATGGCCGTGCAGCAGTTCCTCGTAGGCCCGTTCGATGCCCACCTTGCCGATGTGGCTGGTGCCGAGATAGTCGGACGGATCGACCCGCTGCAGTTCCGCCTCGCTGATGCGGCCGACATAGCCGATGGCATGGGCGGCCAGCGAGCCCAGCGGATAGTGGCGCGCGAGTTCGGCGCGCACCTGCACGCCTGGCAGGCGATACTGGTTGACGGCCAGCCGGGCCACCTCTTCGTCGCTGAGCCGAAAGCGCAGGGGGATCCCTTCGAAGCGGCGCTTCCGCTTGCGATTGCGGTGAAAGCGCAGCACATCCTCGTCGGTGAGAGCAACCAGTTTGGCCAGTTCGTCCAGGGTGGTAACCAGATCGTCGATGTGTTCCGGCACCAGCTCCAGGGTGAAACTGGGCAGGTTCTGGGCCAGCAGCACGCCGTTGCGATCGTAGATGAGACCGCGGGTCGGCGGGATGGGCACCACGTTGACCCGGTTGTTCTCCGACAG
>JALVBM010000473.1 GCA_027010665.1 Chromatiales bacterium | reverse complement strand
TGTGTTCCGGCACCAGCTCCAGGGTGAAACTGGGCAGGTTCTGGGCCAGCAGCACGCCGTTGCGATCGTAGATGAGACCGCGGGTCGGCGGGATGGGCACCACGTTGACCCGGTTGTTCTCCGACAGTGTCGCGTAGTGATCCTGCTGCACGATCTGCAGCCAGAACAGCCGGGCCACCAGCCCCAGGATCAGCAGACCGCCGATCACCATGGCCACCACCAGCCGCTGCTGGAAGAGGTGGGTTTCGCGCAGATGATCCTTGAGGGCGATGCCGTTGAGGTGGCCCATGACGTCAGGCGACCTGATGGCGGCGGCGCAGGTGCCGCAGGAACAGATACACGGCCGGCCACACCAGCGCGCTGGTCACGGCCGGGGCGATCACCGCCCACAGTCCCGGCGACTGGCCGATGAGACCCTTGATCCAGATGACGATGAGCCCCTGCAGCATGACCAGCACGAATACGCTGACCGCCTGCTGCCAGAGGGGAAACACCCGCAGTCGCTGGTGCAGGTGCAGGGTCAGGAAGGCCACCAGTGCCAGGGCCAGGGCATACTGGCCGATCAGCGTGTCCCGCAGCACGTCCAGCAACAGGCCGGTGACCCAGCCGATGGCCACGCCCACACGGGCGGGCAGGGCCATGCACCAGTAGATGAGGGTCAGGGTCACCCACTCCGGGCGGTAGATTTCCAGCGCGCCGGGCAGGGGCAGGATGGTCAGCGCAAAGGCGCCGACGAAGGTCATGGCGATGACGCCGCCGCCCTGGTGCCGGGTCAGGCTCATGATTTTTCCTCCGGCTGGGGAGCGCGGCAGGGATTGCCGGGGCGTTCGCTCAGGCCGGGCCACACCAGCAGCACTTCGCGGCTGCGAGTCAGGCGCGCCGAGGGCTCGACCACGATGCGCGCGAAGGGCAGGCGCGGGTTGGTCTCCACGGCGATGATCTTGCCCACCGGATAGCCGGCCGGGAACACGCAGCCGAGTCCCGAGGTGACCAGCAGATCGCCCACCTTCACGTCGGCATTGTTGGGCAGGTGCTGCAGCTCCAGGTGATCCTCGGTGCCGGAGCCCACGGCGATGGCCCGCAGCCCGTTGCGGGCCACCTGCACCGGCAGGGCATGGTTGGGATCGGTGATCAGCATCGCCGTGCTCGACCAGGGATTGACGTGCAGCAGCTTGCCCATCACGCCGTAGGCATCGACGATGGGCTGGCCGGGATAGAGGGCATCGTCGCGGCTGCCCTTGTTGAGGACCACCGCCTTGCGATAGGGATCGAGATCCACGGCCAGCAGCTCGGCGATCAGCACCTTCTCGCCGACCCGCTTGGAGGACTGCAGCAGTTCGCGCAACTGCCGGTTCTCGGTCTCGATGAAGGTGAGTTTCTGCAACTGGCTGCGCAGGGCGGCGTTCTCGCGGCGCAGTTTCTCGTTCTCCGCCTGCAGGCGCTCGCGGCTGGTGAAGCTCTCCCCGGCCCAGTCGACGAGTTCGGCGGGAATGTTCACCGCGTACTGCAGCGGATAGACCAGCACGGCCAGGCCGGCGCGCACATGCCGGATGGCGTCCGTGCGCTGGTCGAGGGTCATGAGGGTGATCGACAGGGCCGCCAGCAGCAGCAGGCGGGTGCCGATCGAGGGGCCCTGAACGAACAGCAGTTTAACGGTGAACCTCCGACGACACAGTGGCGAGGGACGAGGGGCGAGGGGCGAGGAACGGCGGGGTTCCGGGGGCCTCGTTTATCTCGTTTATATAGTAGAGAGTTTTGGAGGGTCCGGGTTCCGTTTGGGGAGGAACCCGGATTGAGGTTTGGGGCAGTGCGGGCATGGGGGGATGCTCGCGGGTGATCATCAGGGGGTGCACATTATTCGACGCTGAACAGGTCGCCGCCGTGTTCATCGATCATCTCCAGGGCGCGGCCGCCGCCGCGGGCCACGCAGGTGAGCGGGTCTTCGGCGATCAGGACCGGCAGGCCGGTTTCTTCCATCAGCAGGCGATCCAGATCGTTGAGCAGGGCGCCGCCGCCGGTGAGCACCATGCCGCGTTCGGCGATGTCGGCGGCCAGTTCCGGCGGGGTCTGTTCGAGGGCGGTCTTCACCGCGCTGACGATGCCGGACAGGGGTTCCTGCAGGGCCTCGAGGATCTCGTTGCTGTTGAGGGTGAAGCTGCGCGGTACCCCTTCGGCCAGGTTGCGGCCGCGCACTTCCATCTCGCGAACCTCGTTGCCGGGGTAGGCGGTGCCGATCTCGTGCTTGATGCGCTCGGCGGTGGACTCGCCGATCAGGCTGCCGTAGTTGCGGCGCACGTAGTTGATGATGGCCTCGTCGAAGCGATCGCCGCCGATGCGTACCGAGGCGGAATAGACGATGCCGGAGAGGGAGATCACGGCCACCTCGGTGGTGCCGCCGCCGATGTCCAGCACCATCGAACCCTCGGCCTCGGCGATGGGCATGCCGGCGCCGATGGCCGCGGCCATCGGCTCCTCGATCAGGTACACGTCACGGGCGCCGGCGCCGGCGGCCGATTCACGGATGGCCCGGCGCTCCACCTGGGTGGAACCGCAGGGCACGCAGATCAGCACCCGCGGGCTGGGCCGGAAGAAGCGTGCCTCGTGCACCTTGCGGATGAAATGCTGGAGCATCTTCTCGGTCACCGTGAAGTCGGCGATCACGCCGTCCTTCATGGGGCGAATGGCGACGATGTTGCCCGGGGTGCGGCCGAGCATGCGCTTGGCTTCGGCGCCGACGGCGGCGATGCTCTTGGGGCCGCCGGGTCCGCGCTCCTGGCGGATGGCCACCACCGAGGGCTCGTTGAGCACGATGCCCTTGCCCCGTACGTAGATCAGGGTGTTGGCGGTGCCGAGGTCGATGGAAATATCGTTGGAGAAAAGTCCCCGCAGGCTGGATAGCATGATTTGTCGTCTTTTCGTGAATGGGCCGGTGGTCGGGGCAGGCTGTGCTGGTGCACGATCCCGCCGCCCGGTCGCCCGCAGGCGCGCTTTCGGGCCGGATCACCCCGGTCAAACACCCACTGTAATAAAAGAGTGGGGCTTTGGGCAAGCAGTCAACTGTGATAACGTACCCAATTTTCCAACTTGCCGCGCAGGAGCACCGAAATCGATGTCACTGGACAAGCACGAGGTCGAACGCATTGCCCACCTCGCCCGCCTGGCGATCGATCCCGGGGCGGTGCCCGAGTATGCCAGAAATCTGTCCAACATTCTGGACCTGGTGGACCAGCTCGGCAGCGCCGACACCGCCGGTGTCGAGCCCCTGGCCCATCCGCTGGAGGCGCGACAGCGCCTGCGCGAGGACGTGGTCACCGAGACCGATCAGCGCGAACGCTTCCAGGCCATCGCCCCGCAGGTGGAAGACGGCCTCTACCTGGTGCCCCGGGTCATCGAATAGACCCGCCGCAGGAATTCCCGAATCATGCATGACAAGACCCTGACCGAACTGGCCGCCGGCCTGCGCGCCGGCGACTTCTCCAGCGAGGAGCTGACCCGCGCCTGCCTGGAACGCATCGCCGAGCACGACGGCACGCTCAACAGTTTCATCACCGTGGACGAGGAACACGCCCTGGCCCAGGCTCGCGCCGCCGACGCCCGCCTGCGGCAGGGCGAGGCCGGCCCGCTCACCGGCATTCCCGTGGCCCAGAAGGACATCTTCTGCACCGACGGCGTGCTCACCACCTGCGCCTCGCGCATGCTCGAGAACTTCATTGCCCCCTACAGCGCGACGGTGGTGGAGAAGTTCGATGCCGCGGGCGCGGTGATGATCGGCAAGACCAACATGGACGAGTTCGCCATGGGCTCCTCCAACGAGACCAGTTACTACGGCCCGGTGCGCAATCCCTGGAATCCGGAAACGGTCCCCGGCGGCTCGTCCGGCGGTTCCGCCGCGGCGGTGGCCGCGCGCCTGGTGCCGGCGGCCACCGGCACCGACACCGGCGGCTCCATTCGCCAGCCGGCGGCCCTGTGCGGGGTCACCGGCCTCAAGCCCACCTACGGGCGGGTCTCCCGCTGGGGCATGATCGCCTTTGCCTCCAGCCTCGATCAGGGCGGCCCCATCGCCCGCAGCGCCGAGGACGCCGCCCTGCTGCTCGGTGTGATGGCCGGCTTCGACGAGCGCGACTCCACCTCCATCGACCGGCCGGTACCCGATTACACTGCCACCCTGAATGACGACATCCGCGGCCTGAAGATCGGCCTGCCCAAGGAATACTTCGGTGAAGGGCTCGAAGCGGGCGTGGCGCAGGCCGTGGAAGCGGCGCTGGACGAATACCGCAGGCTCGGTGCCGAGATCGTCGAGATCAGCCTGCCCAACACCCACCTGGCCGTGCCCGCCTACTACGTGGTGGCGCCGGCCGAATGTTCGTCCAACCTTTCGCGTTTCGACGGCGTGCGCTTCGGACATCGCTGCGAGGAGCCCGAGGATCTCGAGGATCTCTACAAGCGTTCCCGTGGCGAAGGTTTCGGCGCCGAGGTCAAGCGCCGCATCATGATCGGTACCTATGCCCTCTCCGCCGGCTATTACGATGCCTACTATCTCAAGGCCCAGAAGGTGCGCCGCCTGATCCGCGACGACTTCCTGCGCGCCTTCGAACAGGTGGACGTGATCATGGGCCCCACCACCCCGGCCCCGGCCTTCCGCCTCGGCGAGAAGACCGACGATCCGATCACCATGTACCTGTCCGACATCTACACCATCGCCGTCAACCTCGCCGGCCTGCCGGGCATGTCCATCCCCGCCGGCTTCGTCAACGGCCTGCCGGTCGGCCTGCAGCTCATCGGCAACCACTTCGACGAGGCCCGCCTGCTGAACGTCGCCCACCGCTACCAGCAGGTCACCGATCATCATCTGCAGGGCCCGGCGCCCTATGTGTAGGGCCGAGGGACGAGTGGCGAGGTTGTTTGCGTTGAGGTGATGCGACCAGGGAACATGTTGTTCAGCAAAACGAACCGTAAACCGTGGATAGAGGGAATACCTCGTCCCTCGTCCCTCGCAACTGGAAACTGAATTATGGAATGGGAAACGGTCATCGGCCTGGAAATCCACACCCAGCTCGCCACCAAGTCCAAGATTTTCTCCGGCGCGTCCACCGCCTATGGCGCCGCGCCCAACACCCAGGCCTGTGCCGTGGATCTGGGGCTGCCGGGGGTGCTGCCGGTGCTCAACAAGGCGGTGGTGGACATGGCCATCCGCTTCGGCCTGGCCATCGAGGCGGAGATCGCGCCGCTGTCGATCTTCGCGCGCAAGAACTACTTCTATCCGGATCTGCCCAAGGGCTACCAGATCAGCCAGTACGAACTGCCCATCGTCGGGCTCGGCCGCGTCACCATCGAGCTGGAGGACGGCAGCACCAAGGTGATCGGCATCACCCGCGCCCACCTGGAAGAGGATGCCGGCAAGTCCCTGCACGAGGACTTCCACGGCATGACCGGCATCGATCTCAACCGCGCCGGCACGCCGCTGCTGGAAATCGTCTCCGAGCCGGATCTGCGCTCGCCCCAGGAAGCGGTCGCCTACATGAAGAAGATCCATGCCCTGGTGCGCTATCTGGAGATCTCCGACGGCAACATGCAGGAAGGCTCGTTCCGCTGCGACGCCAATGTCTCGGTGCGGCCCAGGGGCTCCCACGAGTTCGGCACCCGCACCGAGCTGAAGAACATCAACTCCTTTCGTTTCGTGGAGAAGGCCATCGAGTACGAAGTGGAACGCCAGATCGAGATCCTGGAGTCGGGCGGTGCCGTGGTGCAGGAGACCCGCCTGTTCGATCCGGACAAGGGCGAGACCCGGCCCATGCGCTCCAAGGAAGAAGCCATGGACTATCGCTACTTCCCCGATCCCGATCTGCTGCCGGTGGAAATCACCCCCGAAATGATCGAGAAGGTGCGTGCCGAGATGCCGGAGCTGCCCGACGCCAAGCGCCAGCGTTTCATCGAGGCCTACCGGCTGTCCGAATACGATGCCGGCATCCTCACCGCCAGCCGCGAGATGGCCGACTATTTCGAGACCGTGGCCAAAGCCATCGAGGATGCCAAGCTGGCCGCCAACTGGGTGATGGGCGAGCTGACCGGCCACCTGAATCGCGAGAACCGGGAAATCGGCGAAAGCCCGGTGAGCGCCGACCAGCTCGCCGGCCTGCTCAAGCGCATCCTCGACAACACCATCTCCGGCAAGATCGCCAAGGAAGTCTTCGAGGCCATGTGGGCCGGCGAAGGCGACGCCGACACCATCATCGCGGAACGGGGCCTCAAGCAGATCACCGACACCTCCGCCCTCGAAGCGATGGTGGACGAAGTCATCGCCAACAACCCCAAGCAGGTGGAACAGTTCCGCGCCGGCAAGGAAAAGGTCCTCGGCTTCTTCGTCGGCCAGATCATGAAAGCCACCCAGGGCAAGGCCAACCCGGCGCAGGTAAACGAATTGTTGCGCAAGAAATTAAGTAGCTAAACAGGGACCAGGAACCGGGAACCAGGAACCAGGAAAAGCATTTCCGGGAGGCTCCGATTATCGCGGCGAGGGCGCCGCTCCTACAAAAATGATTGCCGACACTTTTTCATGATCGGCTGTAGGAGCGGCGCCCTCGCCGCGATGAACGAAACCGAAAACCCTCAAATTACCAACCCAACCTCATTGAAACCAAACACCCAACGCCGTTCCTCGCCACTCGTCCCTCGTCCCTCGCCACTGATTTAATGATGCAGGATCAACTCCAACGCTTCCTCTTCGAGAACGCCGACATCCGCGGTGATCTCGTGCACCTCGATGCCACCTGGCAGGCGGTGCTGGAAAAGCACGACTATGCGCCGCCGGTGCGGGAACTGCTGGGGCAGGCGATGGCTGCGGCCCTGCTGCTGTCGGCCACCCTGCGCAAGCAGGGGCGGCTGACCATCCAGATCCAGGGGGAGGGTCCGGTGTCCTTCCTGGTGGTGGAATGCACGGCCGAGCGCACCCTGCGCGGCCTGGCCCATGCCGACGAGGATGTCACCACCACCGATCTGCGCGAGCTGGTCGGCAAGGGGCGGCTGGCCATCACCCTCGAGCCGGATGCCGAGGGCGAACGCTATCAGAGCATCGTCGAACTGACCGGTGCCACGCTGGCCGAGGCCATCGAGAACTACCTGGAACGTTCCGAGCAGCTCGATACCCGCCTGTGGCTGGCCGTGGATCAGGCCCGCGCGGCCGGCCTGCTGGTGCAGCGGCTGCCCGAATCGGGCCGTGCAGGCGATGACGATGCCTGGAACCGGATCTGTCACCTGTCCGGGACCATCACCGGGCGGGAGCTGCTCGATCTCCCGGCGCGGAACATCATCCACCGGCTCTATCACGAGGAAGACGTGCGGGTCTTCGAACCGGAACCGGTCTGCTTCCGTTGCGGTTGCAGCCGGGAGCGGGTCGCCAACATGCTGCGCACCCTGGGCCATGCGGAAGTCCGCTCGATTCTGGCCGACGAGGGCAGCGTGCGCGTCACCTGCGAGTTCTGCAACCACAAGTACGAATTCGATGCCGTGGACAGCGAACAGCTGTTCGCGGCAGACTATCTCCGGGCCGCACCCCCTACCCGTCAGTAGACCCTGCGGTTGATCGGGATCAACGCTTTTGCCCGTTCGCCTGCCCAGAATGGGGAAGCGGGAGGAGAACCGAACATGAACGACGAGCGCAAACGGCACTGGGAAAAGGTCTATGGCACCCGGGCCGAGGACGAGGTGAGCTGGTTCATCGCCGATCCCGAAACCTCGCTCACCCTGGTGGAGAGCAGCGGCATCGACAAGGCCGATCCGGTCATCGACGTGGGCGGCGGTACCTCACGGCTGGTGGATCACCTGCTGGCCCGGGGTTATACCAACCTCACGGTCCTCGACATCTCCGCCACCGCCCTCGACAAGGCCCGTCAGCGACTCGGCGAGCAGGCCGGGCAGGTGCGCTGGCTGGAAGCCGATGTCTGTGAACTGCAGGACGAACAACGCTACTGCCTGTGGCACGACCGGGCCGTCTTCCATTTCCTCGTTGAAGCGGCCGATCGCCGTGCCTATCTCGACAGTCTGGCCACCCACCTGCTGCCCGACGGCCACGTGATCGTCGCCACCTTCTCCTTCGAAGGCCCCACCGAATGCAGCGGCCTGCCGGTGGAACAGTACGATGCCGACAAGCTCACCGCCACCTTCGGCAGGGATTACGAACTGCTGAACATCCTGGAAGAGATCCACGTCACGCCGCAAGGAAAGGAACAGGCGTTCAACTATTTCCACCTGCGGCGGGTTTGATTGGGGGAACACCCAACGCAGAGGCGCGAAGGCGCAGAGGGCGCGAAGAATATTTGTTTTGTTGGTGGCTGTAGGAGCGGCGCACAGCCGCGATAGAACGGTGGTTGGTAGCGGAGATGTGATAGCGGGTAAAAACGGGGGCAGGTTTTCCCAGCTACCAGCTACCCGTCCCCAGCTACCGCCGCATCGCGGCTAAGCGCCGCTCCTACAAAAATAACCTTCGCGCCCTCTGCGCCTTCGCGCCTCTGCGTTGGATTTTCAATCTCACTCCAACGCCTCATACGCCGCTTCCCGGAACCGCGGGCTGCAGATCGCATAGAACACCAGATCCGTGTCACCGGTATTGGTGATCCGCTGGCGCACGCCGGCGGGGATGCGCACCACGTCACCCGGCCTTACCGTTGCAGGCGGCTCATCGCCCACTTCCACCCGGCCTTCGCCGCGGATGATCAGATACCGTTCGTCGATGCCGTTCAGCCGATGCCAGGCAGTGGTCACGCCGGGCTCGACCCGGGCGCGGGCGATGGAAACGTCCGGATCATTTGCATCGTTGGCCACCTCGAGAATGTGGCAGCGCTCGGGGGTGAGATATTCGGCATCGGGGTCGGGGTGGCGGACTTCGGGCTTCATCGTGCTTCGTTTGAGTGGGGTGGAAGGAACACGGAGAGCACGGAGGCACGGAGGACACGGAGGAGTTGTTGTGATTGCGAACTAACCGCAAACTGTCCTACAGATATTGACCATCGCGAAATCGTTTGACGCGAATCTGCTATAGGACCGGACCCGCAAATTACAATCATGTTCATCTCCGTGTCCTCCGTGCCTCCGTGACCTCCGTGTTTCCCAGAGTCAACCTTGCGACTGGCACGCACACGCCGGATCCGGTCTGAGCCTGACCGTGCGCCATTCCATGTGCAGGGCGTCGAGCAGCAGCAGGCGGCCGTGCAGGGTTTCGCCGATACCGGTGAGGACCTTGATGGCCTCGGTGGCCTGGATGCTGCCGATGATGCCGACCACGGGCGCCAGCACGCCGTTGGTGCTACAGGCGGTGTCCAGTTCGCCTTCGTCGCGATAGAGGCAGCGATAGCAGGGACCGGTGCCGTCGTTGAGGAAGACGCTCACCTGGCCTTCCATGCGGATCGCGGCGCCGGAGACCAGCGGCACGCCCGCCGCCCGGCAGGCGTCGTTGACCGCAAAGCGGGTAGCGAAGTTGTCGGAGCCATCGAGCACCACGTCGGCCTTTTTTACCTGCGCCGGCAGTTCGTCGCCGGCCAGGCGGTGATCGATCAGGGTCAGCTTTACATCGGGATTGATGCGCAACAGCGCATCGCGGGCCGATTCGGTCTTGGGCCGGCCGATGTCGTCCGTGCCATGCAGGATCTGCCGCTGCAGGTTGGACAGATCCACCACATCGTCATCCACCAGGATCAGATGTCCCACCCCGGCCGCCGCCAGATACATGGCCGCCGGCGAGCCCAGCCCCCCCAGTCCGATCAGCAGGGCCGTCGAGGCCAGCAGCTTCGCCTGCCCTTCGACATCGATCTGCGGCAGCATGATTTGCCGGGAATAGCGCAGGAGTTGTTCGTCGTTCATGGCAGGGCCGAGGACGAGTGGCGAGGGACGAGGTTGTCGGAATCAGGAACGGGTGAAGTATATCAGACGTGTGCCGCTGTCTTTTGACGGTGCGATTGTTTGCAAATGACAGGATGTTTGGTCTTGTAACGATGGTCTTTGAACGGGAAAGCCGAGCGCAGTTACTCGCCCCTCGCCACTCGTCCCTCGGCCCTTAGAGATAGTTCCGCCAATGCACCGGCCGCGGATCCCGGCAGCCGTGGGGGCGCTTGCGCCAGGCATGGATGAAGACGTCGCGGGTGGTCTTGCACTGGCCGTCAGGGCAGCCGAGATTGGCCAGTTCCGTGTCCTCGCTGTAGGTCCACAGGGCGCGCTTGAGCTTGGTCATCAGGCTGTTGTCGAGGTGATAGCCGAGATCGCGCAACAGGGCTTCGAGCTGCCGGAAGCTGAGCAGGGGAAGGTGGTAGCCCACCAGCAGGCGGGTGGGGGCGAGGACGTCGAGGCGATGGATGCCGGGCAGATCGCCGAGATCCATCAGCGCCTGCTGGGCGGGCGCGCTGGCGTCCTGGAGGGGATGGAAGACGATTTCCCGGACCTTGGAAATGGTGCGCGTGTTGGCATCCATGCCCCCGATCCTAGCGGGGGCACCGGCGAGGTCAAGCAGGTTTGGCATATCGGAATATGCTGAAGAAATTATCAGCAGGGCTTGCGGCCGGCGGCCACGCGGGGATGCCCGGCCAGATCCCGGTAGTCCGCGACTTCCCGGAAGCCGGCAGCCTCCAGCAGGCGGGGCACGGCCTCGCCCTGATCCCAGCCGTGTTCGAGCAGCAGCCAGCCACCCGGCGCGAGCGCCTGCCAGGCGGCGGGTACGATGCGGCGGATGTCGTCCAGGCCGTCGGCGCCGGCGGCCAGCGCCGCGCGGGGCTCGTAGCGCACGCCCCGAGCGGCGAGATGCGGTGCGTCTTCCGGCACGTAGGGCGGATTGCTCACGATCATCTGCCAGTCGATGCCGGCCGGGAGGGCGTCCAGCCAGTCGCCCTGATGGAAATGCAGGTTGTGCAGATCCAGGCGTTCGGCATTGCGCCGCGCAACGGCCAGGGCCGCCGCCGAACGATCCACGGCATGGATGGTGCAACGGGGCCGCTCCCGGGCCAGGGCCAGGGCGATGGCGCCGCTGCCAGTGCCGAGGTCGGCAATCGGCCAGTCGGCGTCTGCGGGAATGCGGGCCAGGGCCTGTTCCACCAGCAGCTCGGTTTCGGGGCGGGGAATGAGGACGTCGGGCGAGACGTCGAGGTCGAAGTTCCAGAAACCGCGACGGCCGATCAGGTAGGCGACGGGTTCGCCGACCAGACGCCGCTCGACGAGGCCCAGGAAGGCGGCCTCGGTTTCGGGTGATGGTTGCCGTTCGGGCCAGGTGTGCAGGGTGGTACGCCCGGTATCCAGCACATGGGCGAGCAGCAGTTCCGCGTCCAGACGGGGCGAGTCGCTGTGACCGTGGAGCTTGCCGGTCGCTTCCCGGAGCAGGCTTTCAATGGTGCTCATGTGGGATAGAATGCCGTATCGATGCTGAAGAAAGGTTGTTCATGGAACCGGATCAACGCGCGCTGAAGAAGTTCGTCGCCATCAGTTTTACCGCCCTGCTGCTGGTGCAGTTGCTGCAGGTGGCCGGCATTCGTCACTACACGCCCGTCATGCGCCAGTTCTGGGACTGGTACGACGTGAACCTGCCGTCGCTGTTGCTGTTTCACTATCACCAGTATCAACTCTACTGGATTCTGCCGCTTTTGACCGTGCTCACCGGTTTCGATGTCCTGCGTCGCGAGCAAGTGTCCATCCGCTATGCCAGCATCGCCTTCGGCATTCTCGCGGCCCTCACGCTGGTGGTGCAGTTCGTGATGATCCGGCCGTTGTTTGAGCCGATCGAGATGATGATCATCAATCGCTGACAGGGCGCGAAGCGCCTTGTCAGCGAAGTGGCGAGGGCCGAGGGACGAGTGGCGAGGGACGGGGAAAAGCGTTGGTGTTTCGGTTTCGACGGGTTTTTGGCCTTGTTCATGAGTTTCTGGCTTCGTTCATCGCGGCTGTGCGCCGCTCCTACATGTCATCAGGGACGAGTGGCGAGGGACGAGTGGCGAGGAAAAGCGTTGGTGTTTCGGCTTCGACGGGTTTTTGGCCTTGTTCATGAGTTCCTGGTTTCGTTCATCGCGGCTGTGCGCCGCTCCTGCACAAAAACCAAAACCTTTGCGTTCTTTGTGTCTCTGCGTTGAAAAAATCAGGCAGCGCCGAGCTCGGCAAGCTGGTCGGCCTGGTATTCGGCGATCAGGGGATCGATGATCTCGTCGAGGTTGCCGTCGAGGATCTCGTCGAGCTTGTACAGGGTCAGGTTGATGCGGTGATCGGTGACCCGTCCCTGGGGGAAGTTGTAGGTGCGGATGCGTTCCGAGCGGTCACCCGAACCCACCAGCAGCTTGCGCGTCTGGGCCTGTTCGGCCTGCTGCCTTTCCTGTTCCTGCTGCAGCAGGCGGGCCTGCAGCAGGGCCATGGCCCGGGCGCGGTTCTTGTGCTGGGAGCGTTCGTCCTGGCATTCCACCACGATGCCGGTGGGCAGGTGGGTGATGCGGATGGCCGAATCGGTCTTGT
>JALVBM010000472.1 GCA_027010665.1 Chromatiales bacterium | reverse complement strand
CGTTGCAGGAAGAATTCGGCCAGCGCCAGATCCTCGGGGCGGGTGATCTTGAGGTTGTCCCCGTGGCCTTCCACCAGGCGGGGACGGTGTCCGGCCCGCTCCATGGCGGCCGACTCGTCGGTGACCAGCTCTTCGGCCTCAATGGCCTCCTCGAGGGCATGGCGCAGCATACCGAGGCGGAACATCTGCGGGGTGAGGGCATGCCACAGCCCTTCGCGGGGCTCGGTGGTGACGACCCGGCCATCGTCCCCGGCCCGTTTCATGGTGTCCCGAACCGGCATGGCCAGCAGGCCGCCCACCGTGTCGTCTTTCAGTGTCCCGACCAGTTTCTCGAGATCGCTGCTTCGCACGCAGGGCCGGGCCGCGTCGTGGACCAGCACCCAGTCGTCCTCGCGGGCGTGCAGGCCGAGATCGGTCAGGGCGTTGAGCACCGAATGGCAACGCTCCACGCCACCGCTCGTGGTCCACAGTGGCACGTCCAGTGCCAGCGACACATCGGCCCAGTAGGCATCGGCCTCGGAGATCGCCACCATCACGCCCTGCACCCCCGGCAATGCCGCCAGCCGTTCGATGGCATGGGCGATGATCGGCTTGCCGCGCAGTTCCAGATACTGCTTGGGCACCTCGCGCCCCATGCGCTTGCCGACACCGGCGGCGGGGATGACGATCCAGAGCGGGGTGGTCATGGGGGATGTCGTTTTCAGTCAGAGTCAGGTTGCTACTGTAGGAGCGGCGCCTTCGCCGCGATGAACAGGGTCGTGAGACGAGCGGCGAGGGTTGATGCTATCGAAGCCAATAAACCCTGTTTTCCTCGTCCCTCGTTCCTCGCCACTCGTCCCTGCATGATTCGCGGCGAGGGCGCCGCTCCTACACAAAAATTTCGCCTTTGCCTTGCAAACATTACTCTGCCTGCGTTTCCTCGTCCTCGATTACCTGGATATAGGTCTCGCCTTCCCTGACCATGCCCAGTTCGTTGCGGGCGCGTTCCTCGACGGCGTCGGTGCCGGTCTTGAGATCGCGGACTTCCGCTTCCAGGGCGCGGTTGCGTTCCTTCAGGGCCGCGTTCTCGGCCTGCTGGCTTTCGATGTTCTTCTGCAGGCGCCAGACCGTCGCCAGGCTGCCGTCGCCCACCCACAGGTCGTACTGGAGCAGGAGCAGAAGCAGCAGCAGGATGGCGACGAGGTAACGCACGCTATTTCCGTTGACCGAAAGCCGTGCGACCGGGGTACACGGCCTTGTCGCCCAGTTTCTCGGCGATGCGCAGCAACTGGTTGTACTTGGCCACGCGATCGGAGCGGGACATGGAGCCGGTCTTGATCTGGCCGGTGCAGGTGGCCACGGCCAGATCGGCGATGGTGGTGTCCTCGGTCTCGCCGGAGCGGTGGGAGATGACCGCGGTGTAGTCGGCCTGCTTGGCCATCTCGATTGCGGCCAGGGTCTCGCTCAGGGTGCCGATCTGGTTGACCTTGATGAGAATCGAGTTGGCGATGCCCTTGTCGATGCCCTGCCTGAAGATTTCGGTGTTGGTGACGAACAGATCGTCGCCCACCAGCTGCACCTTGCCGCCCAGGCGTTCGGTGAGCAGCTTCCAGCCGTCCCAGTCGTTCTCGTCCATGCCGTCCTCGATGCTGACGATGGGGTACTTGTCCACCCAGCCTTCCAGCAGATCGATGAACTCGGCCGCCGACAGCGACTTGTTCTCGGAGGCCAGCACGTACTTGCCGTCGCGGTAGAACTCGGAGCTGGCCGCATCGATGGCCAGGGCGATGTCCTCGCCGGGCCG
>JALVBM010000471.1 GCA_027010665.1 Chromatiales bacterium | reverse complement strand
CAGGCCGAGATCCGGCTGGATCCGCCGGAACTCGGCAGTCTCGACGTGAAGGTGACCGTGAACAAGGAACATGCCACCGTGCACTTCGTGACCCACAACCCCCAGGTGCGGGATGCCCTGGAAGCGGCCACGCCACGATTGCGGGAAATGTTCGCCGAGTCGGGTCTGAACCTCGGTGACGTGAACGTCTCCCAGGAATCGTTCCAGCAACAGGCGGCGCACGATGGCCGGGACGGCACCCACGCGCAGGGTGGCGCGGAGGCCACGGGTGAGGATGCGCGAATCGAATCGGCCGGTGTCGTCGATCAGCCGCTGCGACATGGGCAGGGTCTGCTGGATGCCTATGCCTGACGTTGCCGATTTTTTCGCACAGGGCTAAAGCCCCGGGGAACGGGGCCGATGGATAGGGAAAGCCATCGATCACGATGGCGGTATTGCAGCAAGGGTAAATCATGGCCGAGAACACGCTGGTTTCCTGCCCCGCGGTGCTGGACATCGCCGCCGTCCAGGACTTCCACGCGCATCTGCGCGACGTGCTCGAACAGGGCGTGCCAGTCACGATCCGGTGTGACCAGATCGAGCGCATCGACACCGCTGGCCTGCAACTGCTGGCTGCCTGCTGTCAGGATGCTGCTGATCGCCAGGTACCGGTGCACTGGGACGGCGTGAACGACATCCTGCGTGAGGCGGCCGGCCGGCTGGACCTCCTCGGCCTGCTGAACCTTCCCGAATCCCCGACTTCCTGAACCCGGAGCGAGACGAAACCATGGCAACGATTCTGGCAGTAGACGATTCCGCCTCCATGCGACAGATGGTCGCCTTCACGCTCAAGGGCGCCGGCCACGATGTCGTGGAAGCCGCCGACGGCGTGGATGCCCTGAGCAAGGCCAAGACCCGAAAATTCGATCTGGTCATCTCCGATGTGAACATGCCCAACATGGACGGCATCACGCTGATCCGCGAACTGCGCAGCCTGCCGGCCTTCAAGTTCACGCCCATTCTGATGCTGACCACCGAGAGTACCGCCGACAAGAAGCAGGAAGGCAAGAGCGCCGGCGCCACCGGCTGGATCGTCAAACCCTTCAATCCCGATCAGCTGCTGGCCACCATCAAGAAGGTGCTGGGCTGAATCCGGACCGCCAGGGAGGCGTGCCATGAGTATCGATCTTTCCCAGTTCCTGGAAACCTTCTACGAGGAGAGTTTCGAAGGCCTGGAGACCATGGAGCAGGAGCTCCTCAATCTGGAATCGGGCAACACCGATCCGGAAACCATCAACACCATCTTTCGGGCCGCCCATTCCATCAAGGGCGGCAGCGGCACCTTTGGCCTCGACAGCGTGGCCGACTATACCCACGTTCTCGAAACCCTGCTCGACGAGATGCGCGACGGCCGGCGCGCCGTCACCCCCGATGTCATCGCCCCCCTGCTCGGCGCCGTGGACGTGCTGCGGGACATGCTCACGGCCCTGCGCGCCGGCGAGGAACCGGATCCCGCGCCGGTGGCGGCCTCGCGCCAGGCGCTGGAAGCGGTGCTCGGACAGGCCGGGGGCGAAGCCGCCGAGATGAATGTCGGCGCTGGCAGCGAAGGCGGTGCCGGCCGTGGCTGGCGCATCGTCTTCCGGCCTCATGCCCACATGCTGCAGACCGGCAACGATCCGGTGCGCATGTTCCGCGAGCTGGCCGAACTCGGCGAACTCGAGGTGCAGGCGGACGTGGAGCAGCTTCCCAGCCTGGCCTGCCTGGTGCCCGAGGACAGTTATCTCGGCTGGACCCTGATCCTGCG
>JALVBM010000470.1 GCA_027010665.1 Chromatiales bacterium | reverse complement strand
GCATGGCCGCCGGGGCGTCGCCGTCCACCGAGCCGAAGTTGCCCTGCCCGTCCACCAGCATGTAGCGCAGGGAGAAGGGCTGGGCCATGCGCACGATGGTGTCGTACACGGCGGTGTCGCCGTGGGGGTGGTATTTACCGATGACGTCGCCGACCACGCGGGCCGACTTCTTGTAGGGCTTGTTCCAGTCGTTGCCCAGCTCGCGCATGGCGTAGAGCACGCGCCGGTGGACCGGCTTGAGGCCGTCGCGCACGTCCGGCAGGGCGCGGCCGACGATGACGCTCATGGCATAGTCCAGATAGGACTGACGCATCTCCTCCTCGATGTTGATCGGGAGGACTTCTCGGGCAAATTCGCTCATGGGGCGGGTTCGGAACTCTCTGGGCTGAACAACTGTTCCGAATAGACAATCATTTCTAGATGATGTGAATCATCTGGCCCCGCCATCGGGCCGGGGGAGGCCGGGCATGACACGCTGTGAATACATCCCTGTAAGCTCGACCGCCGCAGTCGCTTCGGGCATCCTGCCCTCACGCGACACTCGTGCATCCTTGCACATCGTCCTTGCGGCGGACGGTCATGCCCGGCCTCCCCCGGCCCGATGGCTCGGTACCATGAATCAGGAAATGACCTGTTTTCGAAACAGCAAGTTGGCAGCGTTTCTGAAAGGGCTATTCTACCATATCAACCCCTCCCACTGCAGCAGAATAAAGCGCCGCGAGAGGCGGTTTGAGGGCGTTTGATTCGTTTTTGGCCAGATTTTTACGGGTTTTTGGTCTCAGGCCAGGAGAAACGGCCATCTCCGAAGGAATCCCGGTGGCGACGGCTCAGACCTTCACGTCCATCATCATCTCCAGCATCTTCGTTGCCGTGGGTCGTTCCACCACGCCCCGCTCGGTGACGATGACATCCACCAGCTCCGCCGGGGTGACGTCGAACACCGGGTTCCAGGCCCCGGCGCCCTCGGCGGCGATGGGCTGGCCGGCCAGTTGCAGCACTTCGGCGGGATCCCGGGTCTCGATGGGAATGTCCGCGCCGTGTAGCGTATCCAGGTCCACGGTGCTGCTCGGCGCCACCACCATGAACTTCACGCCGTGATGCCGGGCGTTCACCGCCAGGGAGTAGGTGCCGATCTTGTTGGCCACGTCGCCGTTGGCGGCGATGCGATCGCTGCCCACGATCACCCATTGCACCCGGCCGGAGCGCATCAGGGCCGCGGCGGCGCCCTCCACCAGCAGATCGACCGGGATGCCGTCCTGCAGCAGTTCCCAGGCCGTCAGGCGGGCGCCCTGCAGCCAGGGGCGGGTCTCGTCGGCGAAGATGTGCGCCAGCCGTTGTTCACGCCAGGCCTGACGGATCACGCCCAGGGCGGTGCCGAAACCGCCCGTAGCCAGGGAACCGGTATTGCAGTGGGTGAGCACGCCGCTGCCGGCCTCGATGAACGCGGCCCCCAGTTCGCCCATGCGGTAGTTGGCGGCGACGTCCTCGTCGTGAATGGCCTGCGCCTCGTCCAGCAGGGCGGCAACCGGGTCGGGTGGCGCCGATTCCAGAATCCGGCGCATGCGCTCCAGCGCCCAGAACAGGTTGACGGCCGTGGGCCGGGCTTCGGCCAGTTGCCGGAAGTCGGGTTCCATCGCGGCGGACAGATCCGCTGGCCCGGCGTGGGCCATGGCCGAGAGGACCACGCCAAAGGCGGCGGTGATGCCGATGGCCGGCGCCCCGCGCACGACCATGTCCCGGATGGCGTCGGCGACCTCGGCCGCGCTGCGGCAGTCGAGCCAGACTT
>JALVBM010000469.1 GCA_027010665.1 Chromatiales bacterium | reverse complement strand
GGCTTACATGCCGAGCTTCTGCTTGATGGCGTCGATCACGGCCTCGGAGGAGGTGGCGTTGACGTTCACCAGCAGGCCTTCCTTCTCGTAGAAGTCCACCAGCGGGGCGGTCTTCTCCTGGTAGGTTTCCAGGCGGTGGGAGATGGCTTCCTCGGTCTCGTCCTCGCGCTGGATGACCGGGCTGCCGCACTTGTCGCACACGCCCTCGACCTTGGGCGGGTTGCTCTTGACGTTGTAGATGGCCTGGCACTCGGGGTTGGAGCAGGTGCGGCGGGTGGTGAGGCGATCCAGGATGACTTCGCGGGGCACGTCGATGTTGACGGCCATGTCCAGCTCGATGCCGAGCTTGTCCAGCAGGGCCTTCAGCGCCTCGGCCTGGGGAATGGTGCGCGGGAAGCCGTCGAGCAGGAAGCCCTTCTCGCAGTCCGGCTCCTGCAGGCGCTTTTCCATGATGCCCATGATCAGCTCGTCCGGCACCAGATCGCCGGCCTTCATGTAGGCCTCGGCCTGCTTGCCCAGCTCGGTGCCGGCCTGCACGGCACCGCGCAGGATGTCGCCGGTGGAGATTTGTACGGAACCGTCGAGTGCGGTGAGCATCTTGGCAACGGTGCCCTTGCCGGCGCCGGGCGCCCCTAACAGAATCAGCTTCATCGGTTTTCCTCTATATATGAAATGGATGTGAAACGGGTGCGGCGGCCGCCGCGAGGTGTCGCATTGTGCCGATCCCGGCCGGGGGAATCAATCCGCAAACCGTTACTGTGGTCGTCAAGACACGGTTTCAGGCCGCCGGTTTGCCGCGATCGCCGACCGCGGCGACGAGATGACCAGCCAGCAGTCGGGTGGCCGGCCCCGGATTCGGCTGGCCATAGCCGAGATAGAGGTGGGAGCGGTAGGCATGGCCGTGGCGCAGGGGCAGGGGGCGCAGCTCGCCGCTGTCCAGGAACGGCTGCACGTGATGGCGGGGCAGCCAGGCGTAGCCCAGGCCGTGGCGCAGGACGGCGATGGCCCGGTCGATGCTGGAGACCGTCCAGCGGTGTTCGGCGCCGAGCCAGCCGGCGTCGTGCCCGCCCGGCCCCGAGTCCCGGATCACCACCTGCAGTTCGCGCTCCAGATCGGCGAACTCGAGGCTGCGATCCTGTTGCAGCAGGGGATGATCGGCATGGGCCACCGCCAGAAACTCGATTTCCATGAGCAGATCCGCCGGCGCGCTGGTGGGAAACCGGGCCGCGATGGCCAGATCGGCCTCGCCGGACTCGAGCGCTTCCAGGGTGCCCGAGAGCACCTCCTCACGGAGCTGGATGCGGGTGCCGCGATCGCGGGGCGCGAAGCGGGTCAGTGCCGCCATCAGCAGATGGGTGGGAAAGGCCGCGTCCACCACCAGCCGGATTTCCGCCTCCCAGCCCGAATCCAGTTCCCGTCCGAATGCCTCCAGCGCCGCGGCTTCCTTCAGCAGGCGTCGGGCACGGCGCACCAGGGCCTCGCCGGCGGGCGTGAGTACCATGCGCCGGCCCTCGGGCACCAGCAGGGTCACGCCCAGCCGCTCCTGCAGCCGGCCGACGGCATAACTCACCGATGACTGGCTGCGGTGCAGGGCCGCCGCGGCCCTGGCGAATCCCCCGGCCTCGACGACCGCGAGCAGGGTTCGCCACTGTTCGAGCGACGTTCGTGGATGGTCCATGGGGTGGAATATATCGAATAATTCGATTGATTGAAGCAAATATTTGCGCTTTTTAATTCAATTATCCGTGTCCATACTCTCTTCCACACGTCAACCACAACGCATCAAGGAGAAAT
>JALVBM010000468.1 GCA_027010665.1 Chromatiales bacterium | reverse complement strand
CGGCCGATGGACACGGCGCCGGCGGCGAGCTGGATGGTCTCGATGGGGGTCTGTTCCTGAATGACCTTGATGATGGGCATGGGATTCTCCTTGTCGTTCCTACCCGTCACGTTCGTGACGTTACATCCGGTTTTTCCGTGTAGCGGCAAAACAGATGCAATGCATGTGCCAGGTACGACTGCCGAATCCGGGGGCGAGAATCGGCCTGCGGGCTTGGAACCAGCCTACGCCGGTCGGCGGGGAAAGGCCATAAGACTTTGTATGAAGATTGTAAAAACTTGTTACACGCGGCGCGATGCTCAGGCGTGATAGGGGGCGCTCAGCTCGTGCACGGCCTCGACGAAGGCGGCGGCATGCTCCGGTTTCACGTGCTGGTGGATGCCGTGGCCGAGATTGAACACATGCCCCGAACCCTTGCCGTAGCTCTCGAGAATGAAGGCCACTTCCTCGCGGATCCGCTCGGGGGAGGCGTAGAGCACGCAGGGATCCATGTTGCCCTGCAGGGCCACCCGGTCGCCCACGCGGGCGCGGGCGCGGCCGATGTCCAGGGTCCAGTCCAGGCCCAGGGCGTCGGCGCCGCTGTCGGCCTGGGCCTCCAGCCACTGGCAGCCGCCCTTGCTGAACAGGATCACCGGCACCTTGCGGCCTTCGTGCTCGCGGGTCAGCCCGTCGATGATGCGGCGCATGTAGGCCAGGGAGAAGGCCGCGTAGTCGCGGGTGGTGAGCACCCCGCCCCAGGTGTCGAAGATCATCACCGCCTGGGCGCCGGCGGCAATCTGGGCGTTGAGGTAGTCGGTGACGGCGCGGGCCAGCACATCGAGCAGCTGATGCAGGGTGGCCGGTTCCTCGTAGAGCATGCCCTTGGCCCTGGCGAATTCCTTGCTGCTGCCGCCTTCGATCATGTAGGTGGCCAGGGTCCAGGGACTGCCGGAGAAGCCGATCAGGGGCACCCGGCCGGCCAGGGTCTTGCGGATCAGGCGCACTGCGTCCATCACGTAGCCCAGATCCTGCTGCATGTCGGGCACGCCCAGCTTGGCCACGTCGGCGGCGGTGCGCACCGGTTTTTCGAAGCGGGGCCCTTCGCCCTCGGCGAAATACAGGCCCAGGCCCATGGCGTCGGGAATGGTGAGGATGTCCGAGAACAGGATGGCCGCATCCAGCGGGAAGCGCTCCAGCGGCTGGATGGTGACCTCGGTGGCCAGCTCCGGCGTCTTGCACAGGGTGAGGAAGTCGCCGGCCTTCTCGCGGGTGGCGCGGTACTCGGGCAGGTAACGCCCGGCCTGGCGCATCATCCATACGGGGGTCACGTCCACGGGTTCACGGAGCAGGGCGCGGAGGAAGCGGTCGTTTTTCAGTTCGGTCATGGTTTGTCTTTTTCAACGCAAAGGGCGCAGAGGACGCAAAGGATGAGTGAATGTCCTGTTCTGGCCCGGTGTTCCGTAGGAGCGGCGCAAGCCGCGACAGAACAGGGCCGAGGGCCGAGTGGCGAGTTTGTCGAGGCCAATCAACCCAGTTTTCCTCGGCCCTCGCCACTCGTGCCTGCATGGTTCGCGGCTTGCGCCGCTCCTACACGGGTCCTCCCCGTGCTCCAGGGCTGTCAGATCTCGAGAAAGTCGAGGATCCCCTGCGCCGCTTCGCGGCCCTCGTTGACGGCGGTGACCACCAGATCGGAGCCGCGGACCATGTCGCCGCCGGCGAACACCTTGGGATTGGTGGTCTGCTTGGCGAATTTCTGATCCTTCGGCGCGATCACGCGGCCGCGTTCGTCGATCTCGATGCCGTTCTCGCCCAGCCAGTCGCCGGGGCTGGGGCGGAAGCCGAAGGCGATGATCACCGCGTCGGCGAGGATGATCTCCTCGGAGCCGGGAACGGGTTCAGGGCGGCGGCGGCCGCGCTCGTCGGGCTCGCCCAGGCGGGTGGTGACCACCTTCACGCCTTCCACCCGCTCGTCACCGACGATCTCGATGGGCTGGCGGTTCCACAGGAACTGCACGCCCTCTTCCTTGGCGTTGGCTACCTCGCGGCGGGAGCCGGGCATGTTGGCCTCGTCGCGCCGGTAGGCGCAGGTGACGGAGGCGGCGCCCTGGCGGATGGCGGTGCGGTTGCAGTCCATGGCGGTGTCGCCGCCGCCGAGGACCACCACGTGCTTGCCGGCCATGTCGATGAACTCGGAAGGATCCTTCTCCAGGCCCAGGCAGCGGCGCACGTTGGAGATCAGGTAGGGCAGGGCCTCGTACACGCCCGGCTTGTCCTCGCCGGGGAAGCCGCCCTTCATGTAGGTGTAGGTGCCGGTGCCGAGGAACACCGCGTCGTATTCGTCGATGAGGCTTTGCAGGCTCACGTCCTTGCCCACCTCGGTGTTGAGGTGGAATTCCACGCCCATGCCCTCGAGCACTTCGCGGCGGTTCTTCACCACCGACTTCTCCAGTTTGAACTCGGGGATACCGAAGGTGAGCAGGCCGCCGATCTCCTCGTAGCGGTCGTAGACCACCGGCTTGACGCCGTTGCGCACCAGCACGTCGGCACAGCCGAGGCCGGCGGGGCCGGCGCCGATCACTGCCACCCGCTTGCCGCTGTCCTGCACGTGGGAGAGATCCGGCCGCCAGCCCTGGGCGAAGGCCGAGTCGGAGATGTACTTCTCGATGGCGCCGATGGTCACCGCGCCGAAGCCGTCGTTGAGGGTGCAGGCGCCCTCGCACAGGCGATCCTGCGGACACACTCGCCCGCAGATCTCCGGCAGGGAGTTGGTGCGGTGGGAAATCTCCGCCGCCTGCAGCAGGTTGCCCTCGGCGATCAGCTTCAGCCAGTCGGGGATGTAGTTGTGCACCGGGCACTTCCATTCGCAATAGGGATTGCCGCAGGCCAGGCAGCGATCGGCCTGCTGCGCGGCGCGCTCCGGATCGAAGCGGCCGTAGATCTCCCTGAATTCCTTCTTGCGCTCGTCCGCCGGCTTCTTGTCCGGATCGACGCGGGGAACCTGGATGAATTGAAAGTTGTTACCCATAGAATCAGTGGCGAGTTGCGAGGGACGAGGGGCGAGGAACGGCGTGGGTTCTTCGGCTTCGTCCATTGGTTTCCAAGGTTGTCGTTCAGCGACCTCGTCCTGGAGGCGGCTTCGAAAGTGTTCTTAGGTGAGTGGCTGGACGGGGGTTTTTCCTCGTCCCTCGTCCCTCGCCACTCGTCCCTGACCTTCAGGAACGGGCGGCTTACGCCGCCCGCTCCTGAAGGTCTTCGAGTAATGATTCCAGACTGGCCGCCCGCGGCTTGACCAGCCAGAAGTCGCCGATGGCGCCGGCGAAGTCGTCGAGGATGGCCTGGCCGCGGGTGCTGCCGGTCTCGCGCACGAATTCCTCGATCACGCTGCGCAGGTGGTTGCGGTGGGCTTCCATCTGCTCGGTGCCGATGCGGGCGATCTCCACGTCGGGGTTGATGCGCTCGGCGAAGCGGTGCTCGGGATCGTAGACGTAGGCGAAGCCGCCGGTCATGCCGGCGCCGAAGTTGCTGCCGGTGCTGCCGAGCACGGTGACCAGGCCGCCGGTCATGTATTCGCAGCCGTGATCGCCCACGCCTTCCACCACTGCGTGGCAGCCGGAGTTGCGCACGCCGAAGCGTTCCCCGGCGGTGCCGGCGGCGAACAGCTTGCCGCCGGTGGCGCCGTAGAGGCAGGTGTTGCCCATGATCGGGGTGGTGGACGGATCGTAGTCCACGCCCTCGGGGTGGCGCAGCACCAGCTTGCCGCCGGCCATGCCCTTGCCCACGTAGTCGTTGGCGTCGCCCTCCAGATAGAGGTGCAGGCCGCCGGCGTTCCAGACGCCGAAGCTCTGCCCGGCGGTGCCGGTGAGGCGCAGCACGATGGGCGCGTCCTCCATGCCGGTGTTGCCGTGGCGCACGGCGATCTCGCCGGACAGGCGGGCGCCGATGGAGCGGTGGATGTTCTTCAGTTCATAGGTGAACTCGCCGCCGGTCTTGTTCTCGATGGCCGGCAGGGCATCGGCGACCATCTGCTCGGCCAGCTCGCCGCGATCGAAGGGCTCGTTCTTCGGCACGGTGCAGTGGCGCGGCTTGTCGGCCGGCACGCCGCCGTCGGAGAGCAGCGGTTCGAGATCGAGGTTCTTCTGCTTGTCGGTGCTGCCCTCGAGAACGCGCAGCAGATCGGTGCGGCCGATGAGATCGGTCAGCTTG
>JALVBM010000467.1 GCA_027010665.1 Chromatiales bacterium | reverse complement strand
AGATGAGCTGGGCCAGGTCTTCGATCGAGTAGATGTCGTGATGGGGCGGCGGCGAGATCAGCGGCACCCCCGGCTTGCAGTAGCGCAGCTCGGCGATCAGTTCGTTGACCTTGTGGCCGGGGAGCTGGCCGCCCTCGCCGGGCTTGGCGCCCTGGGCGATCTTGATCTGCAGCACTTCCGCCGAGCGCAGGTAGGCGGGGGTGACGCCGAAGCGGCCCGAGGCCACCTGCTTGATCTTGGAGCGCTTGTTGGTGCCGTAGCGCCTGGGATCCTCGCCGCCTTCGCCCGAGTTGGAGCGCCCGCCGAGGGTGTTCATGGCCTCGGCCAGGGTTTCGTGGGCCTCGGGCGAGAGGGCGCCGAGACTCATGGCCGCCGAGTCGAAGCGCTTGACGATCGCCTCCACCGGCTCGACCTCTTCGAGTGGAATGGGAGTCACGTCGTCGCGCAGGGCCAGCAGGTCGCGCAGGGCCAGCACCGGCCGCTCGTTGACCAGGGCGGCGTATTCCTTGTACCTGGCGTAGTCGCCGCTGCGTACGGCCTCCTGCAGGGTGCGCACCACGTCGGGATTGTAGGCGTGCTCCTCGCCGCCGTGGACGAACTTGAGCAGGCCGCCCTGTTCGATGGGCTTGCGCACGTTGAAGGCGTCGCGCACCAGCTGGCGCAGATCGGCTTCGAGATCGGCAAAGCGGCTGCCCTCGACGCGGTTGGTGGTACCAACGAAGCACAGATCCACCACGTCCTGGGCCAGGCCCACGCACTCGAACAGTTGCGCGCCGCGATAGCTGGAGATGGTGGAGATGCCCATCTTGGAAGTGATCTTGTACAGGCCCTTGTTGATGCCCTGGCGGTACTGGGCGTCGAGCTTGCAGGCATCCTTTTCGGCGATGGCGCCGATGCGGATCAGATCACGGATCACCTCGTAGGCCAGATAGGGATGGATGGCCGTGGCGCCGTAGCCGAGCAGTACCGCGAAGTGGTGCGGATCGCGGGCCGTGCCGGTCTCCACCACGATGTTGGCGTCGCAACGCAGGCCGGCCTGGATCAGCCGGTGGTGCACCGCGCCGGTGGCGAACAGGGCATGCACGGCCAGCCTGTCGGGGGCGATGTCGCGATCGCTCAGGATCAGGACCACCTTGCCGGCGCGCACCGCGGCCACCGCCTCGTCGCAGATGGCCTCGATGGCGGCCTTCAGATCCAGGTTGCCGTCGCGGTTGAGGGAGATGGTGGCGCAGGCATAGTCGGGGTTGGTCTCGCCCAGGGTCTTGAGCTGGTTGAACTTGGAGGTGGACAGCACCGGCGAGTCCACCAGCAGGCGGGCGGC
>JALVBM010000466.1 GCA_027010665.1 Chromatiales bacterium | reverse complement strand
GCCAGGGTGATATGGCGATCCCTGGTGATCACCCAGCGGGCCGGGCGCAGGCCGTTGCGATCCATGGAGCAGGCGGCATAGCGGCCGTCGGTGAGCACGATGCCGGCGGGGCCGTCCCAGGGCTCCATGTGCATGGAGTTGTATTCGTAGAAGGCGCGCAGATCGGCGTCCATGTCGGCCACGTTCTGCCAGGCCGGCGGGATCAGCAGGCGCATGGCGCGGAAGATGTCCATGCCCCCGGCCAGCAGGGCCTCGAGCATGTTGTCGAGGCTGTTGGAGTCGGATCCGGTCATGGACACCAGCGGCCGCACGTCGGCCATGGGCAGTTCGGGCGTCTCGAACTTGTGGCCGCGGGCCACCGACCAGTTGCGGTTGCCCTGGATGGTGTTGATCTCGCCGTTGTGGGCCAGATAGCGGAACGGCTGGGCCAGGCGCCACTGCGGCCAGGTGTTGGTGGAGAAACGCTGATGGAACACGGCCAGCGAGGAGGCCATGGCCGGGTTGGCCAGATCCCGGTAGAAAATCGGCAGGTTCGCCGGCATCACCAGTCCCTTGTAGGAGATCACCCGCGAGGACAGGCTGGGGATGTAGAAATAGTCGTCGTGGGGCTCGATGGCCTTCTCGGTGCGCCGGCGCGCAATATACAGGTGGCGCTCGAAGGCGGTCTCGTCCATCTCCGCCGGGGCATCGACGAAGATCTGCTCGATGGTGGGCAGGGTGCGCAGGGCCTCCTCGCCGCAGGCTTCGCTGTCGATCGGTACGCTGCGCCAGCCGGCCGGGTGCAGCCCCTCGGCCTTCAGTTCGGCTTCCAGCTTCTGGCGGGCAGCGGTGGCCTTGGACTCGTCGGGATTGAGGAATACCATGCCGGCGGCGTACAGCGCCGCGGGGGTGATGCCCAGCTCACCGGCGACGGTGCGCAGGAAGTCGTCGGGCTTCTTCAGCAGCAGCCCGCAACCGTCCCCGGTCTTGCCGTCGGCGGCCACGGCACCGCGATGGGTCAGACGCGCCAGGGCGCCGATGGCCGTCTCCAGCAGCCAGTGGCTGGGCTTGCCGTCCATCTGCGCGATCAGGCCGAAACCGCAGTTGTCCCGCTCGAATTCGGGACGATACAGGCCGGATTGGGGGGTTTTGTGGGTGCTCACTGTCTGTCGAACCGTGTCTGGGGCTGCAAATAATTGATTTGACTGGCCGAGCGCACAAAATGCCCGGGCAAAATGGTGTCGCAGTATACAGCCCGCCGGGGTTGGCTTCAATTGTGTGTCGCCGGGGACGGGCAGGGGGAGTTGTGACGAATGCCGGATGCATGTTTCGTGGGCGCCTGTTTCCGGCTATCGGCAACGGCCCAAAAAAAACGGCCCGTGTGGGCCGTTTTTTAGGCTCAGGCCGAAGCCTTGCGCCGGCGCTTCTTCTTGCCGACCTTGCGTTTGATGGCCGCGATCTGCTTGCGCTCCCAGCGTTCGACCGAGGAAAGGATTTGCTTGGCGCGTTTCTCACCAAGCTTGATCAGCGCCTGTTCACGCTTGGCCAGAACGCTGAGCTGTTCCTTGAGCGTGTTGATTTCGGCCTTGGCGGCTTCGCGAGCGGCCTTGAGTTCTTCCTGGGCCGCGGCCCGGGCTTCACGCAGTGCCTCCTTGGAGGCTTTCAGATCTTCGCGCAACTTGGCGATGAGCGCCTTGCGCTTGGCCTCGAGTTCCTTGCGTTTTGCGGCGGCGGCCTTTTTCTTGGCAGCCGCTTTCTTCTTCGCGGCTTTCTTGGCCGCGGCAGTCTTGCGGGCTACCGTCTTTTTGGCGACCTTTTTCCGGGCGACCTTCTTCTTCGCAACTTTCTTTTTCGCCGCTTTCTTCTTGGCAGCAGCGGTGGTCTTGCGACGTGCGGTTTTCTTCTTTGCAGCCATGGATGATTCCCCCTGAGAGTGTTCGGTGTGTTCGAGTATAGCGTTTAATTTCCGTTATGGAAACTTTGTGCGCTGCGATCGAAAACGATCATGCGCACACGTCATCGTTCAGTGACGCCGTTCCGGTTCAGTTCGGCATGAATGTCACCAAAGGTGCGCGGCCAGGGTTTCAGATGTTGAAGCGCGGGCGGCAGCTTGTCGATGGCGGCGCGGGCCGCGCGACGATCGGCATAGTCGCCGTAGACGACCACGAACCAGGGACGTCCGTTGCGCACGGTGCGATACCAGGCGGCCTTGCCGAGCAGACGATGCTGGCGCAGAAAACGGCGGATGCCCTGTTCGTCGTGGCCGGCCATCAGTTGCAGGGTGACATGGCTCGGATCACGACTCCAGAGCCAGGAGAGATGATCGGCCGGATTGAGGGTATCCGGTGGCGGCAGATGAATCGGCAGGGGTGTGGCCTGCCGCGTGCGGGTCTCCTGCATGGCCTGCTGGATGCCATCGAAGCGGCGGATCCAGGGTTGCAGTTTCTGCACGCTGGCCGGCAATTGGGAGAAGGCCTGCTGCGCCTGTTGCCGATCGGGATAACTGCCGACGATGACGCTGTACCAGGTCTGGCCGTTGCGCCGGGTTTCGAAAGCGACGGCCAGACCCTTGAGGCCATGCTGTTCGACGAATCGTGACACGTTGTCGCGCTGACGGGTGGCAAGCAGTTGCAGGGTGAAGTGATCGCCGGGTTGTTGCGCAATCCATTGGCGATCCCAGAGCGTTTTGGGTGTGCCGGTGTCCCTGGCCGACGGCGTGGTGACTGCCGCACGTACCCGGAAGCTGGCCGGTTCGGAGACGGTATCGGCGGGGCCGTGGATCCGAACCTGCCAGGTATCGTCGCTGATGCCGGGGACCAGAGTGATGCGCCCGGTGCGGGTATCGATCCATTCGACACGTTCGGCAGGCAGGAACCGTCGTCCGTCCTTCCAGACGACCTCGACCCGGCTGTCGGCGGTGAAACCCTTTCCGTGCAGCGTGAGGGTGACGGGCTTGCGGGAGCCGTCGATGATCGCCGGTTCGATGCGCTCGATGATCGGGATGGCGGGTGGTGGCGGGGCCGGGGTTTCCTCCGGAACCGGGGATGGTTCGGCCGGCGTGTCCTCGGTGGCCGGTGTGGCGGCTTCAGGTTCCGGCGCGGCAGGCGAAACTCCGGCGGTTTCTTCCGGGGCGTTTTCGGCCGACGGGTTTTCGGTTGTTGCGGGCGGGCCACCGATCGGTTGCGCATCCGGACGGGCGGGTTCTTCAACCGGTGCGGGCGAGGTGTGTGCGGACGCCGGCGGTTGCGTTTCGGCAGGTGTGGCGGGTTCTTCGAACAGGGTGTTGATGCGGTCCTGGAACAGTAGTGCCAGGATCAGCAGCAGGGCAATGCCGCTGGCTGCGGCGATTTGTCCCCTGGGCAGGCGCTGAAGGAAGGTCGGACCTGTTTCGGTTGCGGCTTCTTTCCCGTCGCCTTCCCATGGCGAGGGCAGTTCCCGGGCGCCGCCGTCGCTCAGCCACAGGTGCGCGGCCTCGTTGATGCGCGCCGGGTTGCCTTCGGCGGCCTGCCAGATTTGTTGAAGCGCCTTGTCGTCGAAGGGGCTGGCGCCGCTGTATCCGGCCACGGCCAGCCGGTGTGCCAGGTATTCGGCCGTGCCCGTCTTGTCGAAGGGCGGAATGTCGAGCGTATGGGTGATGCGCTCGCGCAGCGGGGCGAAGGCCGTATCGGCGAGCATGGTCTCGATTTGGGGCTCACAGGCCAGAATCACGCGCAGCAGGTTGCCTTCGGCGGTCTCCGCATCGGCCAGATGAAACACGGCCAGCAGGGCGTCGCGGGGAAGCTCATGGGCGTCGTCGATGATCAGGATGGGCGTTCGATCCTGTTCCCGCAGTTTGAGCAGATGCTGAAAGAGCGCGTCCTGCAGCGAGGAGGGATCATGGGGCGGGGCGGACAGGCCGAAGCCGAGGGCTATGTCGTAGAGGAGCTGGTCGGCATCCATCAGCGCGTTGGCCTGGATGCGGGCGATCTGCCATTCAGGTTTTGCCTCGGCGACGAAGCGATCCAGCAGGCTGGTCTTGCCGATGCCGCGATCGCCGACGATCATCAGCAGCAGGTTGGAATACTGGGTGAGATGCTGCAGCATCTGCAGCCGCTGACGCCGTTCGGCGTCGAGATAGAGGAAGCGATCTTCGTGGGTGGGCGGGAAGGGGGCGGTGTTCAGACCGAGCCGCTCCTGGTAGGCGGGTTCGAGCCGGGCGAGCTGCGCGACATCGTAGTCGGTCATGGCGGCGCTTCCTGTCCCTGCATGAAGACCACTTTATAACCGCGTTTGAGCTGGGTGTCACGCACCCGCAGCAGGGCCTCCAGCGCCGTGTCCCGATCGTCGAAATGATCCTTCTTCACCCGCCCGGGCGAACCCTGCATCCCCCACTCCCGCACCAGATTCCAGCCCCCCAGCAGATCCGGCTGCAGCGCCAGGTGATAGAAGCGCGGCGGCTTGCCGTCGAGGGCGGGGATTTGCAAATAAATCCGCATGTCGATTCAGGGACTAGGAACTAGGGACTAGGAACTAGGAAAAACATGGGGGTTCGCGGGTTTGAAAAATGTCGATGTTCACAATTTTACGCTCGAATACATTTTAGGATCCCCGACCAAACGCTTTTTCAAGTTCCTAGTCCCTAGTCCCTAGTCCCTAGTTCCTGTTTTCACGTTAATTCTTCGGCCGCAAAAATCCGCCGGTGTTCGGTGATGGCGAAGCGGTCGGTCATGCCGGCGATGTAGTCGGCGACGGCGCGGGCGCGGCCGGCTTCGCCGTCCTCGGCCTCGAGCTGGCGGATGCGGGCCTGGTGTTCGGGCTTGAGCAGTTTCGGATCCTGCATGAAGGCGTGGAACAGGTCCTGCAGGATGCGCCGGGCCTTGTCGGTCATGCGGTGGACCCGGTAGTGCTGGTAGAGATTGCGGCGCAGGAAGCCCTTGAGTTCCTGGTTGGCCTTGCGCATGGCGTCGCTGAAGCGGATCAGCGGTTCGGGGTGGGCGCGCACGGCATCGATGTCGGCCGGTGCGGCCGCGGTGATGGCCTGCTGGCTGGTCTCCACCAGATCGATGATTTGCAGGTTGATCAGGCGGCGGATGATCTCGTGGGTCAGGCGCTTTTCGGAAAGGTCGGGATAGCGCGCCACCACCTCGTCGTGCTGGTTGGCGAACAGGGGGATTTCGAGCAGCTGTTCCAGACGGATGAGTCCGGAGCGCAGGCCGTCGTCCACGTCGTGATTGTTGTAGGCGATCTGATCGGCCAGGTTCACCAGTTGCGCCTCGAGGGAGGGCTGGGTCTTGTCGATGAACCGCCGGCCCACATCGCCGAGCTGTTCGGCGTGGCGCAGGGAGCAGTGCTTGAGGATCCCCTCGCGGGATTCGAAGGTGAGATTCAGGCCGGGGAATTCGGCGTAGCGTTCCTCGAGTTCGTCCACCGTGCGCAGGGACTGCAGGTTGTGTTCGAAGCCGCCGTAGTCCTGCATGCAGGCGTTGAGGGCGTCCTGGCCGGCATGACCGAATGGCGTGTGGCCGAGATCGTGGGCCAGGGCGATGGTCTCGGCCAGATCCTCGTTGAGCTGCAGGATGCGGGCGATGGAACGGCTGATCTGGGCCACCTCGATGGAATGGGTGAGGCGGGTGCGAAACATGTCGCCTTCGTGGTTGACGAAGACCTGGGTCTTGTATTCCAGGCGTCGGAAGGCGGCGGAGTGGACGATGCGGTCCCGATCCCGCTGGAACTCGGTGCGGTATTCGGGAGGCGGTTCGGGATGACGCCGCCCGCGGCTGCGTTCCGGCCTGGCCGCCCAGGGGGCCAGTTCAGGCATGGCCGCTCCGGGACGCTTCCCCTGCGCGCAGGGCCTCGATGGTCGCGCGCAGGTGTTCGGGGTCGAAGCGGTCGGTGACGAAGGCATCGCCGATGGCCCTGAGCAGGACGAGATGGATGCGCCCGGCGCGCACCTTCTTGTCCACGGCCATGATCGCCATGAAGCGGTCGTAGTCCATGTCGGCCGGGGCGCGGGTCGGCAGGTGGGCGCTGGCAATCAGGGCCTCTACCCGTTGCACGTCCTGCGGGCCGAGCCAGCCCTCGCGGCAGGAGAGATCGGCGGCCATGAGCATGCCCGTGCCCACGGCTTCGCCGTGCAGCCAGTTGCCGTAACCGGCGCCGGTCTCGATGGCGTGGCCGAAGGTGTGGCCGAGGTTGAGCAGGGCCCGCTGACCGCTCTCGCGCTCGTCGGCCGCGACCACTTCGGCCTTGTGGCGGCAGGACGTTTCGATGGCCTCGGCGGTGAGCGACGGTTCCCGTTGCAACAGGTCGGCCATGTGTGCCTCGAGCCAGCGCACGAAGCCTTCGTCGCGGATCAGGCCGTATTTGATGACCTCGGCCAGGCCGGCGGAGAGCTGCCGGTCTTCCAGGGTGTCGAGGGTGTCGGTATCGATGATCACGCAGCGGGGCTGGTGAAAGGCCCCGATCATGTTCTTGCCCAGGGGATGGTTGACGCCGGTCTTGCCGCCCACGGAAGAGTCCACCTGCGCCAGCAGGGTGGTCGGGATCTGGATGAAGTCGACGCCCCGCTGGTAGGTGGCCGCGGCGAAGCCGGTCATGTCGCCCACCACCCCGCCACCGAGGGCCACCAGGGTGCAGTGGCGATCGAAGCGGGCCCGCAGCAGGGCGTCGTAAATGCGATCCACGGTCTCCAGGGTCTTGTACTGCTCGCCATCGGGCAGGATGACCGTCTCCACCTGGAAGTCGGCAAAGGCCTTGCGGGCCGCGTCCAGATACAGGGGGGCGACCGTCTCGTTGCTGACGATCATGACCTGGGTGCCACGAACGTGGGGCGCCACCAGATCGGCACGGCCGAGAAGGTTCCGGCCGATGTGGATGGGGTAGCTGCGTGCGCCGAGATCGACGGTGAGGGTCTTCATGGGGCTGCCGGTTGCTGAACGGGGCTGCCTATTATATCGGCAATCGGCCTCATTGCGCCTGCAGTCGCTTGAGCAGGGCCTGGACCGCATGGCGGACCCCCCGCTGGCCCGTCTCCAGGATGATGTCGGCCACCTCCCGGTAGAGGGGATCGCGCTCGGCCATCAGCGCCTCCAGGCGGGCGCGGGGATCGTCGGTCTGCAGCAGCGGCCGGTTGCGATCCTTGCGGGTGCGCTCCAGCAGCTGATCGATGTCGGCATGCAGGTAGATGACGGTGCCGCGCGACTGCAGGTGACGGCGGTTCTCCGGATCGAGCACGGCGCCCCCGCCGGTGGCCAGGACCACATTCTGGCGCCGGGTCAGCTCGTCGATCATGGCCTTTTCGCGCTTGCGGAAACCGGCCTCGCCTTCCACGTCGAAAATCCAGGGAATGGTGGCGCCGGTGCGCGCCTCGATGGCCTGATCCGAATCGACGAAGTCCATGCCCAGCGCCTCGGCCAGTTGCCGCCCGATGGTGGTCTTGCCGGCGCCCATCGGTCCGACGAGGAAGATGTTGGGTCGCGGGGCCATGTCAGAAAAGGAAAGGCACCCTGCCGAGCGGAACGGCAGGGTGCGGACGGGATCAGAGGGCGGTTTCTTCCTTGAGCAGCTTGGGCGAGACGAAGATCAGCAGTTCCGCCTTTTCGTCCTTGTCGGAACGGTTGCGGAACAGGCCGCCGACCAGCGGCAGATCGCCGAAGAAAGGTATCCGGTTGATGTTGTGGGTCTTGGTCTGTTCGTAGACGCCGCCGAGAACGATGGTCTCGCCGTTGTCCACCAGCACCTGACTGGTGACCTTGTTGGTATCGATGGGCGGCACCCCGAGGATTTCCCGCGAGAAGTCGGGCTTGTCCTTGCGCACTTCCAGTTCCATGATGATGCGCTCGTCCGGTGTGATTTGCGGAGTGACCTTGAGCATCAGCACAGCCTTCTTGAAGGATACGCTGGTGGCACCGCTCGAAGTGGCCTGCTGATAGGGAATTTCCGTGCCGGTTTCGATTATCGCTTCCTGCTGGTTGGCGGTGATGACCCGCGGGCTGGAGATGGTTTCCGACTTGCCCTCGGCCTGGGCGGCGGACAGTTCCAGATCCAGCATGGTGCCGAAGGGCAGCTTGGCGATGGCCAGGCCGATACGCCCGGCCGTGGCGGCCGCGGCCGGCAGGTTGACGTTCAGGCGCTGATCCAGCTGCGGCGTGGTGCCGAACTGGTTGAAGCTGTCGGCGGCGTTCAGCGAGCCGGACGTGGTGACCTGGCCGTTGGCCGCCTTGGTGGTGGAGATACCGAACTTGACGCCCAGTTCCTTGCTGAAGGTCGTGCCGGCCAGCACCACCCGCGACTCGATGAGCACCTGGCGGATGGGGATGTCCAGTTCCTTGACCAGGGCGATGACCTCGTCGATGTGATCGGCGGTGTCGGTGACCAGCAGCTTGTTGGTGCGCTGGTCCACGGTCACGGAACCGCGATCCGAGAGCAGCCCCTGTTCCTTGGACTTGATGAGGTCGGCCAGCTCGGAGGCCTTGGCATAGTTGACCTGGATGGTCTCGTTGACCAGCGGAGCCAGTTCCACGACCTGTTTCTTGGCTTCCAGCTCCAGTTTTTCCTGGGCGGCGATTTCCTCGGTCGGGGCGATGAGGATGACGTTGCCCGACTCGCGCTTGGCCAGGCCCTTGGTCTTGAGGATGATGTCCAGGGCCTGATCCCAGGGCACGTTCTTCAGACGCAGGGTCAGGGTGCCGCTGACCGAGTCCGAGACCACCATGTTCAGGCCGGTGAAGTCGGCAATCAGCTGCAGCACGGCCCGCACGTCGATGTTCTGGAAGTTCAGGGACAGGCGTTCACCGGTGTAGGGGAACTTGCGCTTCTCCTTGCCCACCAGTTCTTCCTTCTTGGGCACCGGCTTGACGTCGATGGTCAGTTTTTCGTTGGCCTGATAGGCGATGTGATCGAAATCGGTAATGGCACTGATGACGATGCGGGCATCGTTGCCGTGGTTGAAGGCATCGACGGTACGCACCGGGGTGGCGAAATCGGTGACGTCCAGGCGCCGTTCCAGTTTGGCGGGCAGCTTGCTGTGCTTGAGGGTGACGATGAGCTGCTTGCCGCGCTTTTTCATGTCCACGGGGGTGTTGGGGTCGGCCAGGGTGACGATGATCCGCCCTTCACCCTTGAGACCGCGACGGAAATCGATGTTGAGCACGTTGATGTCGGCACCACCGATGGCCGGGGCCGCATTGCCCCTGGCGACCACTGTGGTGAAACCGCTGCCGCGGCCCGATTTCTCGGACAGGGTCAGGATGATCTCGTTGCCCTGCACCCGGGTTTCGTAACCGATCAGCTTGGCCAGGTTGATGACCACGCGAGTCCGTCCCCCGGCCTCGACGGCGGTGATGCGCCGGGCCACGCCCACGTCGATGTCCTTGGAGCGCTGTTTCAGGCCCAGTTTGGTGTTGGGCAGATCCAGGGCGATACGGGCCGGGTTGTCGATGGTGAAGGTGGAGGGTTCCGGTGCCGGTTCGGCCAGCTTCAGGCGGATCTGGATGCGTTCGCCCGGCAGGGTGGTGAAGTCGATGTCCTCCAGGGTGTTGGCCCAGAGGAGCGCCGGTGCGGTCAGGAGCAACAGGCCGTGAGCCAGGATGCGCAGCCAAGGGTTCAGGGAAGCGGTGTTTGTTCTCATTGTCGTGTCTCCATCAGATCCTACTCGGCCAGGGTCAGGGTCGCCTCGCGATCGACCCAGCCCCCGGTGGCACCGTTCGGAATGATTTCCTTGATCTTGATTTCGTGTTCGTTGATGGCGATGATTTCACCAAAGTTCTTGCCCAGGTGATTGCCGACCTGGACCCGGTAGACAGTGTTGTCCGGCGCCGCGATCAGGGCCCAGAGCTTGCCCTTCTTCTCCAGCGTGCCCACGTACTTGAGGCTGTCGAGCGGGAACTCTTCCAGCGCCTCGCGCTTGCGGTTCATGTCCGGGCGCAGGCCGGGTTTGGCCTCCGGCTGGCGGACTTCCTCGAAATAGGGCGAGAAGGGATCGCGGCGGTCTTCTTCCACGTAGACGAAGGTCTCGTAGGGTTTGACTTCCGGGAGCGGAGGGATCTTGCCGCCGGGTTTGGCCTTGACCTTTTCGACCCAGGCGCGGAGATCCTCGTGCTCGGTGCCGCTGCAGGCGACGAGCAGCAGGGGGGCCGCGAGCAGCAGTACCCGGGTAAGCGTCGGTTTTTGTCGATTGCCTGCCATGATGATTCCGTAGCGGTTTATCTGCGTCTGCGACCTTTTTTGCCTTTGGCCTTCTTCGCCTTGCGGGCGGCGGCGATTTCGGCCTCGTCCATGTAGCGGTAGGTCTTGGCCGTCACTTCCATGATCAGCTTGCCGGTTTTCTTGTCACGCTTGATGTTGATGTCGTGCAGCGTGACGATGCGCGGCAGGGCGGCGATGCCACTGACGAAGCGCCCGAACTGGTGATAGGTGCCGGTCATCTTCATCTTGATCGGCAGTTCCGCGTAGAACTCGATCTGCCGTTCCTGGCCGGGCTGGAAGAGCTGGAATTCCACCCCGGCGGCCAGACCCGTCTGGGAGATGTCCACCAGCAGGTCCTCGACCTCGGTCTTGCTGGGCAGCTGCCGCAGCATGGTGCCGAAGGATTTCTTCATCTCCTCCAGCTGGGCCTTGTATTTCTCGAGATTGGCGGCCTTGGCCTGCTTGCGCTCGAACTCCTGCTTGAGCTTGGCTTCCTGGGCGCGGGCCCGCTCCAGGTTTTCGAGCTGGCCCTTGATGTCGAGGAAGTACCCGGCCACCAGGATCAGGATGCAGACGACGGCGATCAGGCCGGCCTTGACGGGCACCGGCCAGGCGCCGACGTTGTTGAAGTCGAGGTTGTTCAGATCGATGTCTTTCATGACGCTTTCTTCTCATCCGCCTCGCTGATCTGGGTGGCCCGCAACACGAAGTTGCGCTCCTCCGATTCGGACTTGGGATCCTTCTTGATGACCTGCAGTTGCGGGTTGGCCAGCCAGGGGGAGGCCTCGATGTTGCGCATCAGCGCCGAGACCCGGGCATTGGACTGGGCGCGGCCCTCGAGGACCAGGTTCTTGCCCTGCTGCTTGAGGCTGACGAGATAGGTGCCCTCGGGCATGATCTTGGCGATCTCGTCGAACAGGTGCACGATCTCCGGGCGGTTGCGCTGCAACTGTTCGATGACTTCCATGCGCGCCAGCAGGCGCTTGCGCTCCTTGGCCAGATTGTCGATTTCCTTGATCTGCTTCTCGACCTTGGCGATTTCCTGTTTCAGGTAGTTGTTGCGGGCAATCTGCTTGTCGATCATGCCGGCGATCTGCAGATGCACCAGGGCGATGATCGCCACCATGAGCAGGGCCGACAGGCCCATGATGGTGAGAAACTGCCGGAGCTGTTCCTTGCGCTGCTCCTCGCGCCACGGTAGCAGGTTGATGCGTGCCATCAGTCGAAACTCCTCAGGGCCAGGCCGCAGGCGATCATCAGGGCCGGGGCGTCGTTGCTCAGACTCTGCGCCTTGACCCGCGAGGCCAGGGTCATGTTGGCGAAGGGGTTGGCGATGGAGGTGTGGACGCCGAGCTTGTCGGCGATCAGTTCGTCGATGCCGGGAATCATGGCGCTGCCGCCGGCCAGCACGATGTGATCCACACTGCTGTACTGGTTGGAGGAGAAGAAGAACTGCAGCGAGCGGCTGACCTGCTGGGCCATGGCCTCCATGAAGGGCTCGAGTACCTCCGGCACGTAGTTGTCGGGCAGGCCGCCCTGGCGCTTGGCCATGCCGGCCTCCTCGTAGGAGAGGCCGTAGCGGCGCTGGATTTCCTCGGTGAGCTGCTTGCCGCCGAAGACCTGCTCGCGGGTGTAGATGGTCTTCAGATCGTGCATCACGTTGAGGGTGGTCATGGTCGCCCCCACGTCCACCACGGCGATGGTCTGGTCGATGCCCTGCTCCGGCAGCTGGGGGGCCAGCAGCTGGAAGGCGTTCTCGATGGCGTAGGCCTCCACGTCGATGATCTTGGCCTTGAGGCCGGCCAGCTCGATGGCGGCCACCCGCACGTCCACGTTCTCGGAGCGGGAGGCGGCCAGCAGCACGTCGACCCGCTCCGGATCGTTCTCGGTGGGCCCGAGGACCTCGAAGTCCAGGTTCACTTCCTCGAGGGGGTAGGGGATGTACTGGTCCGCTTCCAGCTGGATCTGCTGTTCCAGCTCGTCTTCGCTGAGGTTGGCGGGCATGGAGACGGTCTTGGTGATGACCGCCGAGCCGGCCACCGCCGCGGCAGCGAACTTGGTGCGGGAGCCGGAACGCTTCACGGCCCGCTTGATGGCTTCGCCGACCGCCTCGACATCGGAGATGTTCTTCTCGATGACCGAGTTGGGGGGCAGGGGTTCCACCGCGTAGCTCTCGACCCGCAGGCGGTCGCCGCTCTTGCCCAGCTCCAGCAGCTTGACGGCGGTGGAGCTGATGTCGAGTCCGAGAACTGGCGGCTTTTTCGGCTTGAAGAGGTCGGCCAGGCCCATAATTTTTCTTTAATTGCGTAGAGTTAGAGGAAAATGATGTATAACTACTTTAGGTTTTAGAGTCAACTATAGGTCAAGTAATGAATAAATACAAATATCTCGTAGTGTCGATTTCGTACAGGCGGTATACTGACGATTCCTTCAGTATCGGTCCCTGCCCCGCTGTCCTTTATTAAACGATCCGGATGAAGCCCATTTTCAGGAAACTGGTCACATTTGGCGTGGCCGCCACCCTCACCCTGGTCCTGCTCGGCGGTCTCGGCCTGCTCGGCGCCTGGCTGTATCTCACCCCGAAGCTGCCCGACATCGAATCCCTGCGCGAGGTGAAGCTGCAGGTGCCGTTGCGGGTCTATGCCCGCGACGGGTCGCTGATTGCCGAATTCGGCGAGATGAAGCGCACCCCCCTGAAATACGCGGAATTCCCGCCCCGGCTCATCCAGGCCATCCTGGCCGCCGAGGACGACCGCTTCTTCGAGCATCCCGGCGTGGACTACCAGGGGCTGTTGCGCGCCGCCTTCCACCTGATCCGCACCGGCGAGAAGGGACAGGGTGGCTCCACCATCACCATGCAGGTGGCCCGCAACTTCTTCCTCAGCCGCGAGAAGACCTATCTGCGCAAGCTCAACGAAATCCTGCTGGCCCTGAAGATCGAGGACGAGTTGAGCAAGCAGCAGATCCTCGAGCTGTACCTGAACAAGATCTACCTGGGCAAGCGGGCCTACGGTTTCGCCGCCGCCGCCCAGGTCTACTACGGCAAGACCCCGGCCGAGCTGACCCTGCCCGAGATGGCCATGATCGCCGGCCTGCCCAAGGCGCCCTCGCGCTACAACCCGGTGGTCAATCCGGAGCGGGCGCGGGTGCGCAGGGACTATGTCCTCGGGCGCATGCACCGCCTCGGCTTCATCAGTGACGCGGAATACCAGGCGGCCCTGGCCGATCCGGTCCACGCCGAGGTCCACGGCCAGGAGGTGGATCTGGAGGCCCCGTACGTGGCCGAGATGGTGCGCACCATCATGGTCCGCCGCTTCGGCAGCGCGGCCTATACCGAGGGCTATCAGGTCTACACCACCATCGATCCGGTCCGCCAGCGGGCGGCCAACACCGCCCTGCGCGACGATCTGCTGGCCTACGACCGCCGCCACGGCTATCGCGGCGTGGAGGGGCACGTGGAGCCCCTGGGGGAGGACGTGGACGACATGGCGCACTGGAAAGCCGTTCTCGCCGACTACCGGCCCAGCGGCAACCTGGAGCCGGCGGTGGTCTTCGCCCTGGAGGAACAGGCGGCCTGGGCCTGGACCGCCGACGGCCGCGTGGCCTGGCTGCCCTGGGAGAAACTGTCCTGGGCGCGGCGCTACGTGGACGACAACCACCTCGGCCCCGAACTCGAGCGGGCCGATCAGGTTCTGAAGGTCGGCGACGTCATCTATGTGGCCCCCGCGGAGCGGGGTTGCAGCTGGCTGGCCAAGAAGCCCACCGTCTCCGGGGCGCTGGTCTCCCTCGCCCCCGATGACGGGCGCATCGAGGCCCTGGTCGGCGGCTTCGACTTCTACGACAGCAAGTTCAACCGCGTGACCCAGGCCCAGCGCCAGCCGGGCTCCAGTTTCAAGCCCTTCATCTACACCGCCGCGATCGACAAGGGCTACACGGCGGCCACCATCATCAACGACGCGCCGGTGGTGTTCGAGGCCCCGGGACTCGAGGATACCTGGCGGCCCGAGAACTACAGCGGCCATTTCTACGGCCCCACCCGCCTGCGCCAGGCGCTGATCAAGTCCCGCAATCTGGTCTCCATCCGCCTGCTGCGGGACATCGGCATCGGTTATGCGGTGCGCTACGTGCGCCGTTTCGGCTTCCGCCGCGAGAGCCTGCGCCGGGATCTCTCCCTGGCGCTCGGTTCGGGGGAACTGACGCCGCTGGAGCTGGCCCGCGGCTATGCGGTATTCGCCAATGGCGGCTATCGCATCGAGCCCTGGCTCATCGACCACGTGCTCGACAGCCAGGGCCGGGTGGTGATGCTGACCCGGCCGGATGCGGTCTGCGTGCCCTGCGCCGACGCCGAGGAGGCCGAGCGCAAGCGGGCCGAGGAAGCCGCTGCCGCCCGGGCCGAGGCCGGCGAGGCCGAACCGCAGCCCACTCCGGAGGAGCTGGCCGAACAAAAGGCCCGCGAGGCCGAGGAAAAGGCCCGGCGCGAGGCCGCCGAGGCACGCCTCGCGGCACTGGACCCGGCCGAACGGGAACAGGTTCTGCAGGGCCCCGAGCCCCGGCGCTACGCGCCGCGGGTGCTCTCGCCCCAGGTGGCCTTCATCATGAACACCATGCTGCGCGACGTGATCCGTCACGGCACCGGCCGCCGGGCCCTGGTGCTCAAGCGTTCGGATCTGGCCGGCAAGACCGGTACCACCAACGATCAGCGCGATGCCTGGTTCGCCGGCTTCAATCCGGCCCTGGTGAGCATCGCCTGGGTCGGCTTCGACGAGCCCCGGCCTCTCGGCAGCCACGAGACCGGCGCCCGTGCCGCCCTGCCCATGTGGATCGACTACATGCGCGAGGCCCTGGCGGGCACCGAGGAGATCCCGCTGGTGCAGCCGCCGGGCATCGTCTCGGTGCGCATCGACGCCCGCACCGGCGAGCTGGCCACGGCCGACAGCCCCGAAACCCTGTTCGAGTACTTCCGCGTGGATCACGTGCCGACCCGCGAGGCCGAGGCCGACCAGACGCCGCCGCCGGTAGCGGCCGACGGCAGTCCGGCCGGCGGGGCGGGGGACATCACCGAGGAACTGTTCTGAGCGGACAGAACAGACACAACCACGGAACCGAACCATGAGCGCTACCCGCCACGGCCGCGAGCGGCAGATGCGCGAACGTCTCGCCCAGGAGGCGGCCCGCATCCTGCTGGAGAGCGGCAGCCGCGACTTCTATGCCGCCAAGCGCAAGGCGGCCGAACGCCTGGGCGCAGTGGACACCCGCAACATGCCCAGCAATGCCGAAATCGAGCTGGCGCTGGTCACCCACCAGCGCATCTTTCGCGCCGACAGCCAGCCCCTCGCCCTGCGTCATCTGCGCGAGGTGGCACTGGAGGCCATGAAGTTCTTTGCCGACTTCCGTCCCCGGCTGGTGGGCAGCGTGCTGCGCGGATCCGCCGACGAGCATTCGGTGATCAGCCTGCACCTCTATGCCGGCACGCCGGAGGAAATCGATCTCTTCCTGCTCGATCACGGCATCCCCTTCGAGACCGGCGAAAAGCGCCTGCGCTTCGGCGCCGACCGCTACCAGACCCTGCCCCTGTACCGCTTCCTGGCCGAGGACACGCCGCTGGAAGTGGTGGTGTTCCCGCTGGACGGATCGCGACAAGCACCCTTGAGTCCCGTGGATGGCAGGCCCATGAAGCGTGCGGATCGCAAGGAAGTGGAGGCGCTTCTGGACGGGTCGTGATCGGATGGCCACGGGACAGGGCCGAGGGCCGAGTGGCGAGGAAAGAACTGTCCCGATATTTACCGCAGTGGTTCCGAATTTCTTCGAAGTCGTGCAACGGTGCTTTCTGAACGCGTCTAGTCGGTTCCGCCCTCGTCCCTCGTCCCTCGTCCCTCGTCCCTGACACGGGCCACGCCCGTGTCTATGGCTGCTTGCGCCACCGCGCCGGCCACCTTTTCCTTCAGTCGGGGATCGAAGGGTTTGGGGATGAAGTAGTCGGGGCCGAAGTCGAGGGTGTCGAGG
>JALVBM010000465.1 GCA_027010665.1 Chromatiales bacterium | reverse complement strand
GTTCCTTGCTTCCACAGCAAAAACACCGCCGGGATGACGATCAGGGTCAGGACGGTGGCGCTGACCATGCCGCCGACCATGGGGGCGGCGATGCGGCGCATGACTTCGGAGCCGGTGCCGCCGCCGAGCATGATGGGCAGCAGGCCGGCGATGATGGCGGCGACGGTCATCATGATCGGGCGCACGCGCAGCAGGGCGCCGTTGATGACCGCCTCACGCACGTCGGCCGGCACCAGCGAGCGCCCTGCCCGTTCGGCCTCGAATTCCTTCTGCGCCAGCGCCTGGTTGAGATAGACCAGCATCACCACGCCAATCTCCACCGACACGCCGGCCAGGGCAATGAAGCCCACGTCCACGGCCACCGACAGGTTGTAGTCCAGCCAGTAGAGCAGCCAGATCCCGCCGGTGAGGGCCAGCGGCAGTGTGCCCATGATGATCAGCACCTCGCTCAGGCGACGGAAGTTCAGGTACAACAGCAGCACAATGATGGCCAGGGTGACCGGCACCACGGTGGTCAGCTTCTCCTTGGCGCGCACCATGTACTCGTACTGGCCGGACCAGGCCACCGAATAGCCCGGCGGCAGTTCCACCTTCTCCTCCACGGCCTTCCGGGCCCGTTCCACGTACGAGCCGAGATCGACGCCGGGCTCGATGTCCACATAGCTCCAGCCGTTGAGACGGGCGTTCTCGGTCTTGATGAGACCGGGTCCGTCGGCGATGTGGATGTGGGCCACTTCCTGCAGGGGGATGTTGGCGCCGGCCGGGGTGACGATGGGCAGGTTGCGCAGCTTCTCCACCGAATCGCGCACGTCCCGCGGATAGCGGACATTGATCGGATAGCGCTCCAGCCCTTCCACGGTGGTGGCCACGTTCATGCCGCCCACTGCCGTGCGCACCACTTCCTGCACGTCGGCGATGTTGAGCCCGAAGCGGGCGGCAGCCAGGCGGTCGATATCCACCACCACGTAGCGCCCGCCGGCAACGCGCTCGGCATAGACCGAGGCGGTGCCCGGCACGTCCTTGAGCACCTCCTCGATGCGCTTGCCGATCTTCTGGATTTCCTCCAGGCTCGGGCCGGCCACCTTCACGCCCACCGGGGTCTTGATGCCGGTGGCCAGCATGTCGATGCGGTTCTTGATGGGCATCACCCAGGCATTGGTCAGGCCCGGGAACTTGACCAGCGCATCCAGCTCGCGCTTGAGCTTGTCGATGGTCATGCCCTCGCGCCATTCACTGCGCGGCTTGAGCTGGATGGTGGTCTCCACCATGGTCAGCGGCGCCGGATCGGTGGCGCTCTCCGCACGCCCGATCTTGCCGAACACCCGCTTGACCTCGGGTACGGTACGGATCAGCCGGTCGGTCTGCTGCAGGATTTCCTGCGCCTTGCCGATGGACACGGCCGGAAAGGCGCTCGGCATGTAGAGCAGATCGCCTTCATCCAGATCCGGCATGAACTCGGAGCCGATCTTGTCGAACGGCCCGATGCCGAACAGCGGGAAGGCCATGGACAGGGCGATCAGCACCGAGGCCACCAGCATCAGCACGGGCTTCTTCAGCACCGCATTGATCAATGGCCGGTAACCGGCGATCAGCAAGCGGTTGATGGGGTTCTTCTCCTCGGGCGTAATGTGGCCGCGAATGAAATACCCCATCAGGACCGGTACCAGGGTGATGGACAGGCCGGCGGCGGCCGCCATGGCGAAGGTCTTGGTGTAGGCCAGCGGCGCGAACAGCTTGCCCTCCTGAGCTTCTAGGGTGAACACTGGCAGGAAGCTCAGGGTAATGATCAGCAACGAGAAGAACAGCGGCGGCCCCACCTCGGTGGCGGCCTCGCGCATCACCGCCCAGCGATTCTCGTCGGTGATGTCCGTCTTCTCCATGTGCTTGTGCACGTTTTCGATCATCACGATGGCCGCATCCACCATGGCGCCGATGGCGATGGCAATGCCGCCCAACGACATGATGTTGGCGTTGATGCCCATGCGCTCCATGATGATGAAGGCCACCAGGATACCCACCGGCAGGGAGAAGATGATTACCAGCGCCGAACGCAGGTGGAACAGGAACACCGCGCAGACGAGGATGACCACGATGAATTCCTCGATCAACTTGCCCTCGAGGGTCTCCACCGCCCGCCCGATCAGGCCCGAGCGGTCGTAGGTCTCGACGATCTCCACGCCCTCGGGCAGGCCCTTGCGCAGTTCGGCCAGCTTGGCCTTCACGCCCTGGATGGTGGTCATGGCGTTCTCGCCAAAGCGCATGACGATCACGCCGCCGACCACTTCGCCCTCGCCATCCAGCTCGGCGATGCCGCGGCGCATCTGCGGGCCGAGCCGGATCTGGGCCACGTCGTTGAGCAGGATCGGGGTGCCCCGCTCGTTCACGCCCAGCGGGATGCGGCGCAGATCCTCGAGGGAGTCCACATAACCGGTGGCACGCACCATGTACTCGGCCTCGGCCAGCTCCAGCACCGACCCGCCGGTTTCCTGGTTGCCGCGCTGGATGGCCTTCTTCACCTGTGTCAGGGTCAGGCCGTAGGCGCGCAGGCTGTCGGGATCCAGCACCACTTGGTACTGCTTGACCATGCCGCCGATGGTGGCCACCTCGGACACGCCGGGCACGGTCTGCAGTTCATACTTGAGGAACCAGTCCTGCAGGGAACGCAGTTGCGCGAGATCGTGCCGGCCGGTGCGATCCACCAGCGCATACTCGTACACCCAGCCCACGCCGGTCGCATCCGGTCCCAGTTGGGGGCGGGCGTCGGGCGGCAGCTTGCTCGCAACCTGGCTCAGGTATTCCAGCACCCGCGAGCGCGCCCAGTAGGGGTCGGTCCCGTCCTCGAAGATCACGTACACGTAGGAATCCCCGAAGAAGGAATAGCCGCGCACCGTGGTCGCCTTGGGCACCGAGAGCATGGCGGTGGTCAGGGGATAGGTCACCTGATCCTCCACCACCTGCGGCGCCTGTCCCGGGAAGGTGGTCTTGATGATGACCTGCACGTCGGACAGATCGGGAATGGCATCGAGCGGGGTATGCTTGACCGCGTACGCCCCCCAGCCGATGAGAATGACCGTCAGCAACAGCACCATGAAGCGGTTGCGGACGGACCAGTCGATGATGGCAGCAATCATGGGTGGCTCCTCACGGCTGACGTTCGATGGCGGTGATCACCCAGCGATCGCC
>JALVBM010000464.1 GCA_027010665.1 Chromatiales bacterium | reverse complement strand
TTCTCCAGCTTCGTGATCACATAGCCCTCGCCCTGCTTCTCCAGGGTGAACGTCACCTCGTCACCCGGCGCGAAACCGTCCAGCGAGACGCCTTCGGCGGCGATCAGATCGTGGCTCATGGCATCCCAGTTCAGTTCGGGGATGGCATCGTGCTCGAGCTTGATCATGCGATGCTCCGGCATCAGGGACAGGATGGTGCCGCGCGCCTTGACGGGCCCTTCGGCCATCGGCGTCAGACGGGTCACGCTGGCCTTGAAACTGGCTTCCGAATCGATCAGGAACTGGCCGGAGGTGACCACCTTCTCGCCGGGCTTGAGCCCTTCCACGATTTCCACCCAGTCGCCGCTCTCGATGCCGCTGCGCACTTCACGCGCCTCGAAGCGCCCCTCGCCCAGGGCGATGATCACCCGCTCCTGGCGCCCGGTGCGGATCAGCGCCTCCAGCGGGATGGCCACCACGTCCTTCTTCGGGCCACCGTAGATCTTCACGTTGGCGTACATGTTGGGCTTGAGCTTCTCGTCGGGATTGTCGAAGCGCAGGCGGACCTTGAGGGTGCGGGTCTTCGGATCGAGGCTCGGATAGATGTAGCGCACCTTGCCCTCCCAGGTGCGGCCAGGCAGATAGGAAAGGGTGATGTCGGCGGGATTGCCGAGGTTCACCCAGTCCACCTGGCGCTCGAAGACTTCCGCCAGTACCCAGATGGACGACAGATCGGCCAGGCTCATGACCCGGTTGGCCGGCTTGACGTACATGCCTTCACGCACCGGCAGGGTGGCCACCATGCCGTTCTGCGGCGCATAGATGGTGACCGTCTGGCGCACCTTGTAGGTGCGGGCCAGTTCGCGGATCTGATCGTCCGGTATGCCCAGCGCCTGCAGCCGTTCCCGCGAGGCGCGGATCAGCGGCTTGCTGCCGGCCCGCAACGCCTGCACGTATTCCTCCTGGGCGTTGACCAGTTCCGGCGAGTAGAGATCCAGCAGGCGATCGCCCTTGCTGACCCGTTCGCCTTCCGACTTGACGTAGAGTTTCTCGATCCAGCCGGTGGCGCGCAGGTGAATGTGCGCCAGTTTCGATTCGTCGAAGTCCACGTAGCCCACCGTGTCGATCATGCGCCACAGGTTGGTGCGTTCGGCTTCCGCCGTGCGCACGCCCAGGCTCTGCACGATTTCGGGCTTGATGGTGATGGCGTTGCCGCTGTCCTGCTCCTCGTCGGCATAGACCGGGATCAGATCCATGCCCATGGGCGACTTGCCCGGCTTGTCGCGCCGGTAGTTGGGATCCATGGGCGCGACCCAGTAGAGGATTTCGCGTTCGCCGTCCTCGGCGGCCGGCGCCGTGGCGGGCCACAGGC
>JALVBM010000463.1 GCA_027010665.1 Chromatiales bacterium | reverse complement strand
AGGCGCGGCAACTCGGGCGACAGCGGCTGCCAGGCCGCCTCGCCGATCCAGGTGGCCAGATTGGCCCGCTGGGCCTCTTCCTGGTTGCGGATGCGGGTCTCGCGATCGTCGAGCCGCGAGAGTTCGAGCTGGGCGCGCAGCACGTCCTGCTGGGTGACGCGGCCGGCGGCAAACTGGTAGCGGGTCACGTCCACCAGTTGCTCGAACAGCTTGCGACTGGCGCGCACGATCTCGCCGGCGCGAACCTGGTAGACCACCTCGAGATATTTCTCGCGCACGGCCTGCCGCACCCGCTTGCGCTCGGCCTTGGCCCGCGCCGCTTGGGCATTGGCCAGCCATTCGGTGCGCCGCTGCCTGAACTCGAGCGTGTCGCCACGCGGGATGGCCTGCAGATAGCCGAAACGCAACTGGGTGGTCGGCTCCTGACTGATATCGAAGGAATCGAGGGGCAGGTTGTACAACCCGATGCGCATCTTGGGATCGGGCAACTGGCCGTCGGCCACGGCGTCCTCGCGCAGGGCCTCGGCCCGGGCCTCGGTGGCCTCGATGGTCGGATCGGCCGCCAGCGCCAGGCGCTCGGCCTCGGTGAGACTAAGGGCCGGCTGGGCCAGTGGGGCGGTGCTCCAGAGCGTTGCCAGGATCAGGGCCGGCAACGGCACAAAGCGTGATGGTTTCATGATGGCACTCCATAGCGAAACGAAAGACCTGTGACGGAAACGCGCGCACGCGCGCCGGACAGGATCCGGTCAATCGGCTATGAAATGCAAATGGGAGGGCGTATCAGCGGGGGTTCGTTGCGATCGGGCAACCGGTTTCCCGGTACGGCGGCCGGGACGAAATCCGTGTGGCTGACCGGCGGAATGCCGGCGAATGCCAGAAACGTGACCGGGGTATGGAAGGCGCCGCACAGGGCCATGTTGCACTGGCCGTCGTCACAGCCGGGGCTTTGACAGAACTCGCAAATCTGTTCGTCCTGTTGTGCCTGCTGCCGTTTGCCGACAGACATCTGCATCTGCTGGCAGTCCTGCATCGCCGGCTCACCCGTCTGCGGCATGGCGAAACCCCGCAGCGGTGACAGGGTCACCAGCAGCAGGAGCAGATGCAGCAGAAGCTTGTGGTTTCGGCGAGACATGCGGTTCCGAAGGGTTCGTGTTCTGTCAGTGGTGGATGCGAATTGTCGCACAAAGTTCCATGAAGGGAAGACGTTTTTTGCGCGATATTATTCCCTTTTGATCCAAATCAACAGCAAATCAATCACTTGTTTCCGGTTTTCGCATCGACTTCGTCCTCGATGCCCTCGATGATGGGGCAGCCATCCTCGCTGCCACGGCACAGGTTCAGCAACAGGGTCAGCTCGTTGCGCAGCAGGGTCAGTTCTTCCAGGCTGCGCTCGACTTCCGCCAGCTTGTGGGCCGTGAGCTGGCGCACCTCGTCCCGGGCGTGCCGGGGATTCTCGCGCATCTTCAGCAGCATGCCGATCTCCTCGAGACTGAAGTTCATGCGCTGGGCGCGCTGGATGAACCGCAGGCGCGAGAGATCCTGCTCGTCGTAGATGCGTACGCCCGAGGCATTGCGGGCTACCTTCGGCAGCAGACCGATCTTTTCGTAGTAACGCAGGGTATCCGCCGACAGGCCGGTCAGGCGGGTCACGTCACCGATGCGATAGCGATCGCCCGCCATCACGGCCGCCAGTAGCGATAGCCTTCGAGTTGCAGGCGGATCACTTCCGGCGCGCCGGCCGGCACGAACTCCACCTCGATGGGAAACTGCGTCTCGTCCAGATCCCAGCCCCGCATGCTGATCCGGCAGGCACGGAATTCCACGCCACGATTGGCCAGCTTGGTCAGCAACTGGTTGGTCTGCGGATTGTCGGCCAGCAGGGCATGAATGCCCTCCTCGTAGGCCACCACCACGAAACGCACCTTGTCCTCGCCCAGATCGTGCAGCACCTTGTCGATCTGCATCATGACCCGTCGATGCCCGAAATTGTCGGCCGGCCGGGTCAACTGCACCACGAACGGCACCGGCTCGGCAAACGCCGGCAGGGACAGGGCCAGCAACAGTAACAGGGTGAACAGACGCTTCATGATTTTCTCCGTTTGTTGGGTTGGCGGCGTTTCGCGTCGCGCATGTGGCGAAAAACACCCGTTATGACATCACGATGCCTATCAGTCGCGTAGGGTGCAATAGCGCAGCGTATTGCACCACATCCCTTGCTCGGCAGCATATCGCGGTTACGGTGCAATACGCTGCGCTATTGCACCCTACTCAATAATCATCACGCTTGCATCAATACTCGATCAGGAAGAAATATTCGTTCAACAGATACAGACCGGTCAGGATCAGGGTGATACCGGCGATCACTTCCAGCGCCTTCTGGTGACGCGAGAACATGCGCAGGGATTCCAGCCAGCCCATGCTCCAGGCGCCCAAAATAATAGGAATGCTGCGACCCAGGGCGAAGGCCAGCAGCAGGGCAAAACCGAAGGTCACCGAGCCGATGGCAGCGCTGGCGGTAAGGGTGACCAGCAGCGCCGGGGTACAGAAGGGGCAGACGGCGACCGAGAAGGGAATGCCCAGCAGGAAGGCACCCCACAGGCCGGTCACCTTGCGGCCACGCACCCCGAACCAGGGCAGGCGGATCTTCAGCCAGCCGGGCCACATCAG
>JALVBM010000462.1 GCA_027010665.1 Chromatiales bacterium | reverse complement strand
GAAGGCGGGGCGGACATGGTCAAGCTGGAGGGGGGAGCGGCGATCCTCGCCCAGCTCGAGGCCTTGCGCGACGCCGGCATCCGCGTCTGCGGCCATCTCGGCCTGCTGCCCCAGTCGGTGGCGGAGCAGGGCGGCTACAAGGTGCAGGGCCGCACCCCGGAGGATGCCGAGCGGATCCTGAACGATGCCCGGGCACTGGAGCGTGCCGGTGTGGAGATGATCGTGCTCGAGTGCATCCCCGCTGCGCTTGGCAAGCGAATCAGCGCGGCGCTGGCGATCCCCACCATCGGCATCGGCGCCGGTCCCGACTGTGACGGCCAGGTGCTGGTCAGTTACGATCTGCTGGGGCTCACGCCGGGGCGCCGGCCGCGCTTCGCGCACGATTTTCTCAGCGAACAGCCGGCCGGCAAGGGTATCACCGACGCCATCCGGGCCTATGTGGACGCCGTACGCGAAGGCGCCTTTCCCGGCCCCGAACACAGTTTTACCTAGATCCGGCATCCGCGTTCCTGGCGTATCGGCCCGTCGCATCACCAGACCGTGGATCTTCACAGGAGCAAATCCATGCGCCATTTTCTGCTCGTACTCGCCGTTCTGTGGCTCGCTGCCTGTGCCGAATGGGTTCCGCTGGAGACCCAGGGCCAGGGCGTATCCGTGGCCACGGCCGAAAAGGTCCGGGACTGCGAATATCGGGGGCGCACGATCGTCTCCGTAGCCGATCGTGTCGCCGGCGTGGAAAGGGATCAGGCCAAGGTGGCGGCGGAACTCGAACGCCTGGCCCGCAACCATGCCCCGAAGATCGGCGGCGATACCATCGTGCCCGAAGGCCCGGTCCGGGATGGCGAGCGGGTCTACAAGGTCTATCGGTGCCACGGGCAGTGAGCATGCGGATCGTTGAACGCGGAGACGAGATGCAGGGCCGCTCGCGGCTCTGGACCCAGGCCGGCCTGCGCATCGGTTTCGTCCCCACCATGGGCAATCTGCATGCCGGCCATCTGGATCTGGTGCGCGCCGCCCGCCGGATCGCCGATCGGGTGGTGGTGAGCATCTTCGTCAACCCGCTGCAGTTCGACGAGGCGGCCGACTTTGCGGCCTATCCCCGCACCCTGGAAGCGGATCTGGCACAACTGGAGGCCCTCGGCGTCGATGCAGCCTTCGTGCCGGCCGAATCCACCCTCTATCCCCGGAGCCGGGAAGGCATTGCCTTCGTGGAGGTACCGGAACTGTCCGACGTGCTGGAAGGCGCCCATCGCCCCGGTCATTTTCGGGGCGTCACCACCGTGGTCGCCAAGCTGTTCCATCTGGTCGGGCCGGATGTGGCAGTGTTCGGCGAGAAGGATTTCCAGCAACTGCTGATCGTGCGCCGCATGGTGGCCGATCTGGATTTTCCCATTGAGATCGTGGCCCGTCCCACCGTGCGCGAGCCCGACGGATTGGCCATGAGCTCCCGCAACCGCCGGCTGGATGCACAACAGCGGGCGATTGCCCCCGCCCTGTATCGCGTGTTGCGGGAGACAGCCGAGGCGGCCGGGGCGGGAGGTGAGCCGGATGAACTCGAACGCAATGCCATGGATCGGCTGGCCGACGCCGGTTTTCGTCCCGAGTACGTGGCCGTGCGCAGTGCCGAGGATCTGGGTCCGCCGCGCGCCGGCGAACCCCGGGTGGTGCTCGGTGCAGCTCGTCTCGGTGACGTGCGACTCATCGACAACGTGCGAATTTCCTGAAAAATGAAGAGCTTGCGCAGCATGAACCAAACTCCGGTCCGTGATAAAATCCGCGTTTCCTGATCACGACGGAACCGATCCG
>JALVBM010000461.1 GCA_027010665.1 Chromatiales bacterium | reverse complement strand
GCCGCGAACTCGCGGATGGTGATGTCGTCGTTGCCCACGGCCTCGAGCAGGCTGGCCACCAGTGGCGAAGCGGCGGGCAGTTCGGTCAGTTCCTGGACCTGGAGTCGGATTTTGTCGGTCTCGGCGACTGTCATGTTGTGGTCTTCTCCGTCAGTCGGGCTTCCGGGACGCCCCCGGATCAGGCCTGCTCGTCGACGATGCGGCCCAGCGATTCGTCCCGGGCCTTCTCCACCCGGGCGCCCCTGCTTTCCCCGTCGTCGGGGTCGGGTGTGGCCACGGCCAGCTGACTGGAGACGTCCCGGGCATCGCGCAGACCTTTCTCGGCCCCGTGAATGGCCTTGTTGATGACCGAAGAGATGTCCATGTATCGTCGCCAGGCGGATCAGTGCATTGGTAACGGCCATATCGGCCTGCCAACCAACAAGTTTAGGGTCGCGAACGATTCTTTCGACACAGCGGGCGATATACTGTTCGTCATGCCAGCATCACGACAGGACAATATTACCGGCCTGATTCTGGCCGGTGGCCGGGCCCGGCGCATGGGCGGGCAGGACAAGGGTCTGCTCGTGCTCGCCGGCCGGCCGCTGGTGCAACACGTGCATGATCGTCTGGCGCCCCAGGTCGAGGCAGTGGCCATCAGCGCGAACCGGCATCTGGATGACTATCGAAAACTCGATTGTCCCGTCTGGGCCGATACCCTGCCCGGTTACGCCGGTCCGCTTGCGGGCATGCTGACTGCCCTCGAGCGCATCGACACCGACTGGCTGCTCACGGTCCCGGTGGACAGTCCCCTGCTGCCGCAGGATCTGGCCGCCCGCCTGTTCGCCGCCGCCCGGGAGTCGGGCCGCCACGCGGCCGTGGTCACTGTGGCTGGCCAGCGGGAGCCGGCCTTCAATCTCGTGCACCGGGATCGGCAGGCCAGCCTGGCCGAGGCGCTGGCCGATGGCGAGCGCCGCCTGGGCGCCTGGCTGGTGCAACAGTCTGCCGTGCCCGTGGATTTCACCAGACAGGCCCCGGCCTTCGACAATCTGAACACCCCCACCGATCTGCAACGACTGGAGAAACGACTCGCCTCATGAAAGACCGCCTGCCCGTTATCGGTTTCGCCGCCTACAGCGGCACCGGCAAGACCACCCTGCTCCGGGGCCTGATCCCGGCCCTGAAGGCCCGGGGGCTGCGCCCGGCGCTGATCAAGCACTCCCATCACGACTTCGAGATCGACACCCCCGGCAAGGACAGTTACGAACTGCGCAAGGCGGGCGCCGATCAGGTCCTGCTCGCTTCCCGTCACCGCTATGCCCTGATCGTGGAAACCCCGGATCTCGACGACGATCCGGTGCTCGCCGATCTGCTCGAACGCATCGATACCGAGCGTGCCGACCTGGTGCTGGTTGAAGGCTTCCGTCATGCGGCGTTTCCGAAGATCGAGCTGCACCGGCCTGCCCTCGGCAAGCCCCTGCTCTTTCCCCAGGATCCCCACATCGTCGCCGTGGCCAGCGACGGCCCCCTGCCGGTGGAAACCCGCCTGCCGGTGCTGGATTTGAACGCGGTGGATCGCATCGCCGACTTCGTGATCGACTATCTGCGATCCGGAAAAGGCGCGACGGTGGCATAATAGCCGCCCGTTTTCCCAGCACGAGTCGTCCATCCATGACCAATGCCACGCCCCCCAGCCCCTGTGGCTGCGACGAGGTTCCGCCCGGCACGCTGACCGTCGAGCAGGCCCGCGAACGTATCCTGTCGCTCATCACGCCGGTTGCGGAGCACCGCCGCGTCGAACTGATGGACGCCCTGGGATCGGTCCTCGCCGAGGCGGTCATCTCGCCCGTCGATGTCCCGCCCCATCGCAATTCGGCCATGGACGGCTATGCCGTGCGCAGCGCCGATCTGCCGGCCACGGGCACGGCCCGGTTCACGGTGGTGGGCACGTCCTGGGCCGGTCGGCCGTGGACGGGCACGGTCGCCGAGGGCCAGTGCGTGCGCATCATGACCGGCGCCGAGGTGCCCTCCGGCGCCGATACCGTGATCATGCAGGAACATGCCGAACGCGAGGGCGATGCCATCGTCATCGCCAGCGGCCACCAGCCGGGGCAGAACGTGCGCCAGCCGGGCGAGGACATTCGCCGTGGCGAGGTGGTGCTGGAACCGGGGCAGCGCCTGCGCCCCGCCGAACTGGCCCTGCTCGCCTCGCTGGGCGTGCCCGAGGTGGCCGTCCATCGCAAGCCGAAGGTGGCCTTCTTCTCCACCGGCGACGAGCTGGTGGCGCCCGGCGGCGAACTGGGGCCCGGGCAGATCTACGACAGCAACCGCTACGCCATTCACGGCATGCTCGCCACGCTGGGCGTGGAGATCCTCGATCTGGGCGTGATTCCCGACACCCGGGAAGCGGTGGAACAGGCCTTTCAGGCGGCAGCCAGCCAGGCCGATGCCATCGTCACATCCGGCGGCGTCTCGGTGGGCGATGCCGACTACGTGAAGGAGACCCTGGACCGGCTGGGTGAGGTGGATTTCTGGAAGATCGCCATGAAGCCGGGCAAGCCCCTGGCCTTCGGCAAGGTGGCCGGCGCCTGGTTCTTCGGCCTGCCCGGCAATCCCGTCTCGACCCTGGTGACCTTCTACCAGTTCGCCCAGCCCGCCCTGCGGCGGCTGATGGGCCAGAACGTCGGCGAACCGCTGACCATTCGCGTGCCCTGCGCCGAGCCCCTGAAGAAACGCCCGGGCCGCACCGATTTTCAGCGCGGCATTCTCGAGCGCGACGCTTCCGGCCGGCTCACCGTACGCAGCGTGGGCCAGCAGGCCTCCCATATCCTCAGCGGCATGAGCCGCGCCAACTGCTTCATCATCCTGCCGCGGGAGAGCGGCGGTGTGGACGCCGGAACCGAAGTGGACGTGCAGCCCTTCGAAGGCATTCTCTGTCCGTAGACACAACGGACAGGCCCAAAGAAAAAGCCCCGTCGATCCCTGATCGACGGGGCTTTTTGCATCACGTCCGACGTGAAATGCTTACTGGGCTTCCTGCGCCTGCTGCTCGGATGCCACCTGCTTGCGCACTTCGTCCATGTCCAGCGCCCTGGCCTGCTCGATGAGCTGCTCGAAGGTCTGGGCCGGCAAGGCGCCGGGCTCGGCATAGATGATGATTTGATCCCGGAAGATCATCAGCGTGGGAATCGAGCGGATGTTGAACTGCGCGGCGATTTCCTGCTCTTCCTCGGTGTTGACCTTGGCAAAGACGATGTCCGGATACTTTTCCGAAATCTGCTCGTAGACCGGCGCGAAGGACTGGCACGGACCACACCACGGCGCCCAGAAGTCGATGATGACGAAGGGATTGTCGTTGATGGTGCTCACCAGGTTTTCTTTGTTCAATTCGATGGTCGCCATGGGGCTTTCTCCTGAAAAAAATCAATGCAATGAAGGCGATATGGGGGCCGTTCGGGCAAAAACAAGCGCCGCAGTATACCGGATCGGCACCGCCGGCGCGCGGGCGGGGGTTTCCTGTGTATTTTCAAGGGATTGGCCTCGATGTTGTGCACTGCAAGGAACGCGGAGGGCACGGAGACACGGAGGACACGGAGGGGTTTGTATTGTTGTCGCCAACTAAACAAGCTGCTCGAACCGCCCCTACGTGATCAATCCAGATACATCATTCCTCCGTGCTCTCCGTGTCTCCGTGCCCTCCGTGTTCCTTCCACCCACCCCGAATATGCCGCAACGGCGCCGGCTCGCCCGTGTCGAGCCAGCGG
>JALVBM010000460.1 GCA_027010665.1 Chromatiales bacterium | reverse complement strand
TCCGAATAGCAGCCGAGCAGGCAGCGGAGAGTCACGTCGAGGGAGGTCTCCTCCTTCGCTTCGCGCACCGCCGCCACTTCCAGCGGCTCGCCCACGTCCACGAAACCGCCCGGCAACGCCCAGCCCGGTGGCGGATTGCGCCGCTCGATGAGCACGACGGGACACCCGGGCCGATCGGTCAGGGCGATGACGATGTCCACGGTCAGAAGCGGCGTGACGGGTCTGGGCATGACGAAGGCTCCGGCGGCTGGTCTGCTGCGGATGATCGCACAGCCGAAGCCGATGTGGGATCATTCCGCCCATGAGCGAATCCCAGCGACTCGACAAGTGGCTATGGTGCGCCCGTTTCTACAAGACCCGCGCCCTGGCCGTGGAAGCCATCCAGGGCGGCCATGTGCACGTCAACGGCCAGCGGGTAAAACCTTCCAGGGCCATCCACCCTGGCGACCGGCTGCGCATTACCCGTGGCGGCGACGAATGGATCCTGACCATCAACGCCCTGGCCAGCCGCCGCGGCCCCGCCACGGAAGCGCAGAAGCTGTATACCGAAGACGAGGAAAGCCGCAAACGCCGGGAAACCCTGCGCGAACAACGCCGCCTCGCCGCCCCCCGCCCCGCAAAACGCCCGGACAAGCGCGACCGCCGACGCATCATCCGCTTTCGCAACATCCACGATGAATGAAAATCATGGTGTTGCTGTGAAAACCCGATCGTTGTTATCAACGCTAAGGCGCAAAGGCCGCAAAGTCTGACGATATTGCTGGTCTCGCATTGCGATACCATTTTCCATCGAAGCCGGGCAATCCGGATATTCCGGAAAGCACAACAGCGCAAAATCCCAAACACCTGAACGCACTTTCCTCCCGCTTTTTCCTTGTTATTCCCCCATGAACTCCCCGTGATTTACCTCGCCACTCGCCCCTCGAAACCCGCCACTACCCTGTTATGATGTGTCGCCATGAGCGAATCCCTGCACGAACGCAATCGCCGGGCCCTGGCCCGGGCGTTGCGTCGCATCCTGCCCGAAGACGCCGTCCTCACCGAGAAGGAGGATCTGCGGCCCTTCGAATGTGACGGCCTTTCCGCCTACCGTGCGCTGCCCCTGATTGCGGTGTTGCCGGAGACGGTGGAACAGGTGCAGGCCATCCTCGAGCTGTGTCACGTCAACGAGGTGCCGGTTGTGGCCCGTGGCGCGGGTACCGGCCTCTCGGGCGGGGCCCTGCCCCATCGCGAAGGCGTGTTGCTGAGCATGGCGCGCTTCAATCGCATCCTCGAGATCGATCCCGCCAACCGGACGGCCACCGTGCAACCCGGCGTGACCAATCTGGCCGTCTCCGAGGCGGCCGCGCCCCACGGCCTGTTCTACGCACCCGATCCCTCCTCCCAGATCGCCTGCACCATCGGCGGCAACGTGGCCGAGAACTCGGGCGGCGTGCACTGCCTCAAGTACGGGCTCACCGTGCACAACGTGCTCGGCATCGAGATGCTGACCATGGAGGGCCAGCGCCTGCGCCTGGGTGGCAAGACGCTGGATGCGCCCGGCTTCGATCTGCTGGCGGCGATGCACGGCTCGGAAGGCCTGCTGGGAATCATCACCGAAGTCACCCTGCGCCTGCTGCCGAAACCGCCGGCCGTGCAGGTGCTGCTGGCCGCGTTCGACAGCGTGGCCACCGCCGGCGATGCCGTGGGCCGGATCCTCGGCGCCGGCATCGTGCCGGCTGGCCTGGAGATGATGGACAATCCCTCGCTGCGGGCCGCCGAGGACTTCGTGCATGCCGGCTATCCAGTCGATGCCGCCGCCATCCTCCTCTGCGAGCTCGACGGTTGCGAGGCGGAGATTGCGGAACTGACGGAACAGGTGAGCGGGATCCTCGCCGAAGCCGGCGCCACCGAAGTGCGGGTGGCCCGAAACGAAGCGGAAAAGGCACGCTTCTGGGCCGGCCGCAAGGCCGCCTTTCCGGCCGTGGGCCGGCTGGCGCCCGACTACTACTGCATGGACGGCACCATCCCCCGCAAGCGCCTGGCCGAGGTGCTGGAACGGATCGCCGAACTCTCGGAAAAATACGGCCTGCCGGTGGCCAACGTCTTCCACGCGGGGGACGGCAACCTGCATCCCCTGATTCTCTACGACGCCAACCAGCCCGGTGAGCTGAAGAAGGCCGAGGAATTCGGCGGCGAGATCCTCGAACTGTGCGTGGCGGTGGGTGGCACCATCACCGGCGAGCATGGCGTGGGCCGCGAGAAGATCGATCAGATGTGCGTGCAGTTCGACAGCGACGAGCTGCGCTACTTCCATGCCCTGAAGCAGGCCTTCGATCCGGCCGGCCTGCTCAATCCGGGCAAGGCCATTCCCACCCTGCACCGCTGCGCCGAGTTCGGCGCCATGCACGTGCATCACGGGCAGTTGCCCCACCCCGAGCTGGAGCGGTTCTGATGGACACCGATCAGCGGGACGCCCTGCAGGCCAGGGTGCGGGAAGCCATGGACAGTCATACACCGCTGCGCATCGCCGGCAGCGGCAGCAAGGCCTTTCTGGGCCAGCCGGTCCGTGGCGAACCGCTGGACGTGACCGGGCACCGCGGCATCGTCAGCTTCGAGCCCACGGAACTGGTCGTCACCGCCCGGGCGGGCACGCCACTGACAGAACTCGAGGCGACGCTGGCCGAGGCCAACCTGTGCCTGCCCTTCGAACCGCCCCGTTTCGGCCCGGATGCCACCCTCGGCGGCACCGTGGCCACGGGCCTGGCCGGGCCCCGCCGACCCTGGAGCGGTTCGGTGCGGGACCACGTGCTGGGCGCCACCCTGCTCACCGGCAAGGGCGACATCCTGCACTTCGGCGGCGAGGTGATGAAGAACGTGGCCGGCTACGACGTGGCGCGACTGATGTGCGGGGCCTTCGGCACCCTGGGTGTGCTGCTGGATATCTCCCTCAAGGTGCTGCCCCGGCCCGCCGCCCGCGAAACCCGCGTGCTGGAGATGCCGGCCGGCGAGGCGCTGGAGACCCTGCAGCGCCTCGCACGCGAACCCCTGCCCCTCACCGGCGCCGTGCATGTGGACGGCCGGCTTCATCTGCGTTTCGAAGGCAGTGAAGCAGGCGTGGCTGCGGGTGCCCGACACGCCGGCGGTGACATTCTCGATGATGACGAAGCATTCTGGTTCGCCATCCGTGAACAGATGCATCCCTTCTTCGCGGGCAACATGACGCTGTGGCGACTCTCGTTGCCGCCGGCTACCCCGCTTGCTGCGATGGACGAACCGATGCTCATCGACTGGGGCGGCGCCCAGCGCTGGCTGCGCAGCGAGCGGGAGGCACAGGCCATTCGCGCCGAGGCCGAGGCGACCGGCGGACACGCCACGGCCTTTCGGCATGCGCCCGAAGGCGAGATCTTTCATCCCCTGCCGCCGGCCGCACTGCAGCTTCACCTGCGCCTGAAGGAAGTCTTCGATCCCTTCGGCCTGCTCAACTACGGCCGCCTCTATCCGGATCTCTGAGCCCCATGCAGACCCGCATCGCCGAATCGTTCCTGAAGACGCCCGAAGGCCGCGAAGCGGAGGCCATCCTGCGCCGCTGCGTGCATTGCGG
>JALVBM010000459.1 GCA_027010665.1 Chromatiales bacterium | reverse complement strand
ATCGCGTGCCGCTGATTCACAACCTCAACCTGCTCATCTTCAACAGCCTGCAGGCGCTGCGTTCGCCACCCTTCGACAGCGTCATGGTATTTCTCGCCGGCCTGTCCGATCCCGGCCTGTTGACTGCCCTGATGATCGTCACCGCCCTGGTTCTGCTGCACCAGCGCCACTTCCTGGCCCTGTGGCACTGGCTGGCCGCGTTCGGCGTGACCCTGTTGCTCGCGGTGCTGGCGCATCAGACCGGGCATTTCAGCGGCCCGCGACCGGCGTTCCTGTCCGGCGCGCCCGGTGGCAACCTGATGCTGGCGGTGGCCGTGTACGGTTTCCTGGCCATCCTGGCCAACCGCAGCCTGCCCGCCCGCTGGCACCTGCCCGTCTATCTGATCACCATCCTGTTGTTGTGGCTGGTGGCCTTCGCCGATCTCTATCTCGGCGTGCTGTGGGCCAGCGACGCGCTCTCCAGCCTGCTGCTCGGGGTGGCCTGGACGGCGCTGCTCGGCATCGCCTACCGCCGGCATGCGGTGGCCAGTCCGTTCGGACCGCGGCACGGTCGCGTGCTTGCAGCCCTGCTCGCCGTGTTGCTGATCGCCTGGCCTCTGTCGCAGCAGGCCCGCCATGAGGCCGCCCATGTGCCGCCGCGCGAGCGGTTCGTCATGACCCTCGCGGCCTGGCGCGAGACGGGCTGGCAACTGTTGCCGACGGTGCGGGCCGATCTGCGCGGCGATCACCGTTTCGTGTTCAACCTGCAATGGGCCGGCGAGCAGTCCGCCATCGAAGAGGCGCTGCGGGCCGACGGCTGGCAGCCGGCGCACAACGAAACCCGGCGCTATCTCAACTGGCTGAATCCGCTGGCCACCGCCGATGAACTTCCCCTGCTGCCCCAGATTCATGCCGGGCGCTACGACGCCATCCGATATTTCCATGCCCGGGACGAGAAAGGTCTGTGGGTGGTGCGCCTGTGGCCGTCCGACTATGAACTGAAGGCCGGCAAACGCCGTGTGCCCCTGTGGTACGGCCAGCTCGCACTCATGCGGCGGGTACAGCGCTTCGGGCTCAATTATCTGGTAACCGATGCGAATGCCGCAGCGGCGCTGGCGCAGTGGCGACAGCAATCGGAACTGTTCGGCGCCGGTCGCATGGTGGAGCGGGAGCCGCCGTTGTTGTTGATGGAGAGTTTGACAGAATCACGTTGAGACGGATTGGCAGGGCGGGCCGTCGGCCTGTCATGCCTGTGACCGAGCCATGAAAACATATGCAAACAAACTGATTTATACCGGCTGGGTGCTTTACATCATTTCGCTCATTGTGCCATGGTCAGGAAGACCTTTTGGTGGCTGGCTTTCGGGCTGGTTTTGGCAAGGAATCAGCTTTTTTCCTTTTTACCGGCTCGTGACTTTTCAGGAAGCGAAAATCGGGTATATCGGTGCTTATACATTGTCTCTCTCGATAATCATCATGTTTGCATCCCCGATACTGTTGATTCTGGCGAACAGACGTGCCAGCAAATACTATGTGTATCTCGTGGAAGCCGGTTTTGTTCTGGCGATTTCTTCTTTTTTCGGTATGTTCGTTTACTTCGAACCAATACCTTCACCAATTTTGCTGTTCGTCTTCGGATATTGTATCTATGTTGGCGCGTTTGGCGTTTTATCCCTCGGTTTTGCCAGACAAATATCCTGTCTCACCCGTAGAGACGGGTTGACTTGACAATGTAGCCATGCGAGATGCCGCGTGGCCAGCGCTGCTGTCGTTTTGGTACATTGCCATGCAAGCACACCCAATGCATCAGATTCCCGCGCAGGATTTTCCTCG
>JALVBM010000458.1 GCA_027010665.1 Chromatiales bacterium | reverse complement strand
GTAGTGCAGCGCCAGCTCGTGCAGGGCATTGGGCGTGCCTGGCCGCACCGTGGGCATGGTGAAGGCCGTGGCCTGAACGGTCTGATAGCGCAGGCTGGAGAAGACGGGACGCAGGCGTTTGGTGATCTCCTCACGGACCAGGCCGCTCACCAGCCAGCCGGTGCTGCGCGCCGCCTCCAGCAGATCACTCTCCAGGGCGTCTTCCCGATCGCGGAAATAGTCCAGGGCGGGAAAATAGCCCAGCCGTTCCTGCTGGACGTAGGCCATGACCTGACGTGCCAGTTCCTGGCCGATGACATAGGGCGAGGCGACCGAGTGTTGCTCCACCAGCCGGGCAGCCACCCGTACCTGCAGCCCGATGGCAACCCGGGCCATGTGCAGGTTCATGAGCCCTTTCCGGCCAGGCGATCCAGCTGTTCGAGCAGGGGCCCGGTCACCGGTTCGATCTTGCGGCGCATCACCGTACCAATGGCATCGGTGCGGGCAAAGATGGGATTGACCAGCGGCACGCCCACCCAGGACAGGGCGCGCATGGCGACCAGCAGCGGCTCGCTCTCGGGCAGCGTCTCGCGGACTGCGGCCCAGGCGCCCTCCGCTTCCGCCGCGATGTCTTCCCCGGCTCTGGTGATCAGTTCGGCCATGTCGGTGGACGGCGCCGGACCGGGTCGCACGCTCTGGAAATAGTTTTCGATGGCTTCCAGCAGCAGCACCACCACGTCCTGGGTGGCCGGTTTTTTGGTTACCGTGGTCACGGTCTGCACGAAGGCCTGGCCGGCCGGCGAGAGCACCCGGGCGAGTTGCCGGGCCACGGGGTTGTCGAGACCTTCGAGAGTCTCGCGCCAATCCGCCCAGCGGGGATGTGCCGGCACCTCGATGGGCAGCTCGTCGGGCACGGTGCGCAGGAAGCCCACCAGAAAGGCATTGCGCCGCTGGCCACGGGACCACAGGCCCTCGCGGGTCTCGTTGTCGATGAGACCCGGCTGCAGCACCAGTTCCACCGACTTGATCATGTCGCGGGGGTCTTCCTCGAAGGGCAGGAACTCCACCAGGAACTCGGCCAGGATCCTGCCCATGCTGCCTTCCACCACCGCCTGCTTCTCGAGCATGCGGCGGGCGTTGTCGGCGTTGGGCATGGCCCACCAGGCGCGACGGGCCAGCTCGTCGGTCAGGCCCGCGGCATGCACCACGGCCACTACCGCTTCCGGCTCGCCCAGCTTCAGCAGCCGTTCCAGGCTGTCGTCCTTGGCCTGGCCCATGCGCGTCCAGCGGCGCAGGAAGATGGGATAACCGCCGGGCGAGCCGAGCACATGGCTGGAGATGACTTCTTTCACCTTCTTGATGTACTGCTCGTCACGGCAATTGGGGTTGAGCTGGACCCTGGCCTCGCCCTTGGGCGACAGGCCATAGACGATCATCTTCGACTCGTCGATGCGGATGGCCTCGAGATCCTGGTTGAGCAGGACGTTCAGGCGCAGGCTGTCTTCGTTGCTGAGATCCATGACCGGCAGGCTTCAGTTGAGCTGGATGCGCTGACCCCAGGGCACCGGATGACGCCCCTTGATCAGCCAGATCACCGGGAATTGCGGTTCGGCCTTGGGAAATTCGCCCTCGGCATCGGTAAAGTACACCAGCAGATCGGGCGGTGTGTCGAGCTGTTCGGCCCATTCGAAAATCGGCAGGAAGGATGTGCCGCCGCCGCCCTGCAGATCGTCGGGCTTGCGGAATTCTTCCCAGGGCTCGTAAGTCCACGGGCCCTTGTCGGCCAGTTTCGAATCGCAGGCATGCAGGGTGATGCGGGCGCGCATCATGCTCT
>JALVBM010000457.1 GCA_027010665.1 Chromatiales bacterium | reverse complement strand
CGGGCCTCGTGGCCTTCCATTTCCAGAAAGCCGAAGCCCTTGCACTGGCCCGAAAACAGATCCTTGACCAGGCGCAGGGAGCGGACGGTGCCGTAGGGCGCGAACAACTCGGTGAGCGCGGCTTCGGTGGTGGTGGGCGGCAGGCTGCCGACGAACAGTTTTTTCATGAGATTGACCTTTTCAGCGGGCAGAAAACAAAAACCCCGCGACGAAGCGCGGGGTTCCGTGGGCGATGCGGTTCAGGTTCAGGCCTGAACGTTCTTCGCCTGCGGGCCCTTGGGGCCGTTTTCCACTTCGTAGGTCACCTGCTGACCTTCCGCCAGGGTGCGGAAGCCTTCGCTGGCGATGGCGGAGAAATGGACGAACACGTCCGCGCCGCCATCGGCCGGGGCGATGAAGCCGAAACCCTTGGATTCGTTGAACCACTTTACAGTGCCTGTAGCCATGATAATTACCTCGGTAATGATATTGATAAAAAAGTTGGGGTGTTACGAATCTTGCGAGGTAATCAACAGGAGTAAAGCGGTGAGGAAGAACTTCTGAAAAAAACCTGGTAGAGAATGTAACTGCGGGGCAGTGTAACAGCTTTTTCGGCAAAAGGGCGAAAAAGTTCGAAATTATTTTCGCCGGGGGCCGCCGGCCGCACGGGGCATCGGGTCGATGCCCCGTGCGGTACAGGCCTACCTGACGGTGATCTTGCCGGTCATGCCGGCTTCCATGTGGCCGGGGATCAGGCAGGCGAAGTCGAAGTTGCCGGGGCGAGTGAACTGCCAGATCATCTCGCCCGACTCGCCCGGGGCCAGACTGATCATGTTGGCATCCTGATGGTGCATGTTCGGGTTCTTGCGCATCATGGCCAGGTGTTCCTGGAGTTCGTCCATGGTGCCCAGGACCATTTCGTGCCGGATCTTGCCGTGATTGCTGACGGCGAAGCGCACCGTCTCCCCGGCCCGGAACGTCATGTCGGCCGGCTCGAAACGCATGGTGTCGGCCATGCTCACGCGGATGGTGCGGGTGACCTTCGCCCGTTCGCCCGGGCGGCCGATCAGGGCTTCGTGATGTTCGTCATGGCCGTGGGCGCCGTGTTCGTGGCGGGCCTTTTCCTGATGTTCGTGGTGTCCGCCGGCGTGATCGCCGCTGGCAAGGGCAAGCGCGGGGGCGGCAGCGAGCAGCAGGATGGAAAGCAGGTTTTTCTTCATGAAATGACTCCTTGGGGTGAATGAAAGGGTAATGTTCAGAACCAGAAGCGCAGGCCGGCGAGCAGTCGGGTCTCATGGGGATCGCCGCCAGCGGCTTCGGTAAAGCGCCGGGTCTCGCCGTACTGGCTGGCCCACTCGATGCCGAGATAGGGCGCAAACTCGCGGTGGAATTCATAGCGCAGGCGCAGGCCGAAGCTGGCGCTGGACAGGCCGGCGCCCTGGCCCCGAACCGCATCGCGCTGGCCATAGAAATCGGTCTCCAGCCGCGGCGTGAGGATCAGGCGCTGGGTGAACAGCAGTTCGTATTCGACTTCGAGATTCGCGGCCACGTTGCCGCCTTCGCCCACATAGGCCGTGGCATCCACCTCGAACCAGTAGGGCGCCAGCCCCTGGATGCCGGCGGCCAGCCAGGCGCGGTCGGAGACGCCTTCCTGTGTGTCGTAACGGACGCCGAGCTGGGTGTCCCAGAAGGGGGCGACGGCATGTCCCCACAGCAGTTCGCTGCTGCTCTCTTCCAGCGTGCCGTCGGCATAGTCGCCTTCGGACTTGAAGAACAGGCGATCGTAGTCGCGGCCGAACCAGGCTTGCAGATCATAGGTGCCGGTGGTGCGATC
>JALVBM010000456.1 GCA_027010665.1 Chromatiales bacterium | reverse complement strand
GCGGCCGGGCGGGCAATTTCGGTGTCCACTTTGGGGCGGCGCAGCTCGTCGATGAAGGCCGTCTCCCGGTGGGCCGTGAGCAGCAGATTCTCGGTGGCCCGGGTCATCGCCACATACAGCAGCCGGGCCTCGTCGGCCGGCTCGGCCTGCCGGAGTGGCAGGTAACCGACGCCCATGACCGCAACCATGGGAAATTCCAGCCCCTTGCTGCTGTGCATGGTCATGAGCTTGACCGAGTCCGCGTGCGGACGAAAGGCCCGTCGGGCGCGGGCATTGCCCAGAAGCTGATACGGGATCCCGGCCGCGGCCAGTGCGGCGGCCATCTTCTCGCCCATCCAGTTGCTGCGATAGGTCACGCACATGTCGTTCCAGGACATGTCCCGCTCTGCGTGCAGGCGCTGGAACAGCCAGGCCACATAGCGGGCCTCGTCTTCCAGGCGGTCGAAGATCCGGACGACCGGCTCGGGACCATGCCGGCCGGCACTCTCCGGTGCCACGATCGGGATGTGATCGTCGTCGGCGGAAACCGTGTCCAGATAACGGCTCACGAAACGATAGGCAAAGTGCAGGATCTCGTCGGTGTTGCGGTAGTTGAGGCGCAGCACCGTCGTGCGCCCCCGGGCCTGGATGCCCACGCTGGAGAGGCTGAAATCCAGCCCGTTGCGCTTCTGATAGATGGACTGGGCATCATCGTAGAGCAGCAGCAGGGAATTGGTTTCGGGATCGACCATCTGCACCACCAGTCGCAGCCAGTCCGGTTCGAAGTCGTGCCCTTCGTCGATCAGAATGGCGCCATACTGGCCACGGGGGATCTGTCCGGCATCCACACCATCGATGACCCGTTGCACCAGCGCCTCGATGTAGCCCTCGCCCTGTTCAGGCCGTTCCACGTGATAGGCGCGCAACTGCTCCCCGCACCAGTCATGGAAGTGATAGACCTGCACCCGGTCGTCGATCCCCCGCTGCGCCATCATCTCCCGCAGGCGCGCCGCCAGGGTGATGTTGTAGCACAGCACCAGAATGGGCTTGTGCAGAAGCTTCGCCAGGTACAGGCAACGATAGCCGAGGATCAGCGTCTTGCCGGAGCCGGCGACGCCGTGGATCACCCGGTGCCCTTCCCCAAGGCCGCGGGCGAGCTGTTCCTGCTGCATGTCCATGACCTTGACGATGTCCGGCAGCAGCGATGCCTGCGTTTCCTCGTCGTCCGGCGGGAAGAGATCGGTATGTGGATCATCGGCGATGCGCACTTCCGGAAACAGATGCCAGCGAATGCGATCGATCTGCGGCAGCGTCAGGGGTGCATCCTGGGCGAACTGCACATTGAACATGCCCCAGAGCCGGGCCTGGAAGTCTTCGGGATCCACGCTCTCGGCCATCTCGTCACGGCAGATGACCTGATGGGCCGGCAAGACCTCACCGAGATCGGTGGATTCGAACTGCCGGCGCGTAATATGGGTGAGCACCACCCCGTAGCCGTAGGGAAAACACAGGCGCCCCTGATAACGACCGGCGGTATTGACCAGTTGCGGATCCCCTTCCAGCCGGTTGACAAGCTGATAGGCGCACTGGCGCACCTGTTCGAGAGGATTGCTCACCACCTTCTGGCCCTTGCCGGTCAAGATCGTGGCCGTGACCCGATCCATCTTCTGAATGGTCTCCAGCTTCCAGTCCTTCACCTCGAGCAGCAGCAGGCCCCGGCGGGGATGCAGGATGATGAAGTCCGAGTAGCGCTGGCGGGCGCCGACCGGCATCTCGTACCAGCAGAGATAGTCGTCCTCCAGATGCGACTCCAGTCGGCGGGCGAACCGCTTCT
>JALVBM010000455.1 GCA_027010665.1 Chromatiales bacterium | reverse complement strand
CGGCTCCCGGGCGGTGCCGGCGTTGCCGGGCGCCACGAAGACCTTCTCGACCTGCGGCGAGTGAGACGCCTTCCAGGCCAGCGCATGTTCGCGGCCGCCGCCGCCGATGACCAGTACCTTCATGTTCGGGTTTCCACGTCGGATTGGAGGGATTTCGGGACCGGCACTATGCCGATTGCATGAAAACCCGTCAAGGGCGCATGCGGGGAAGCATGGCGGTATCCAGAAGGTTCAAGCCAATGAAACCGGGGGACTGTGATGCTTTCGCGCCCGACGTCGAGCGCCGGCGGTTAGTGGATGGTCGACAGGCGCAGGTGAGCAAGCAGTTTCGACCAGGCGTCGTCAGTGATGGCGCCGGCCAGCTTGTACCATTTGCGGTCCTTGTCCGTGACGATATATCCCCAGCTTTCGCCATCACGGGGAACGACGCGAAAAGCGGTGAATGGCGATTTGCGATACATGGTATAGCTGCGGACGTCCTCCATGCCGAGGATTTGACGCATGGCAGCGATGTCCTGGTCATTTTCGGATGTCTTGCCGACAAGGCGAAGCAAGTCGGCTGTGTTGCCAATGGCATATTTTTCAAGCCATCCGCGGGATTCGAGAAACTGCCAGACAACGGCCTTCTGTTCATGCAGAATACTGATCGGAGCACGATCGGAATCGGGACGTGGCAGAATGACCAGACTGGCGGAACCGATATCGGGAACGAAGATGCGGCCGGTAAGGGAACGGGGCAGATGGAACTCCAGCTCATCAAACTGGAGTGTCTGGCAGTCCTGGCAAGGCGAGGCCGCGGGCCAGTCATGTTTTACCAGAAGCGGTTCGGCCTCCAAGGGGAATACGGCAAACAGCAGCAAGGCTGTTAATAATATCAGTTGTGGCATGGTGTAATAGCTCCTGTAGCGAATCCCTGGGTTGAAGCTATTCGCAAAGGTGTGCGCCATGTTCGAATAACGTTGCGAATGCAGATGGTTGCAAGATCGTGCTCCCGCATTTTGTGCACGGCAATTCTCCCAAGGCTTTTTGCGAACCAGGCTACCGAGGGTGGACCGCCAGGGGGAACAGGTACCCATTCCAGTGCATTTGTGCAACGTTTCGCGGAGCAGAGCATGGTGGCAAAAACCTGAGCGACGCTTTCATTGACTTCACCGCTCCAACCATGAAAACCGGCGGCTTTATAGAAAGCATCGATGATGTCGCGAAGGATGCGTTTTTCTTCTGCGGAAGCGGACATGTGACCTCCTTGTCGTAATGGCGTGGTGCCATTTACGAACCGGCAACGTATGTCCCGGTTTCGTTGATTTGATGCACCTTCGAAAGGCGCATTACTTGTTAAAGCTAAGTAAAGGCAAAAACGGTGTCAAGGTCATGGCAACAGGGTGAGATGGACAGATCGCAGAATGTGATGGGTGTCACATTCTGAGTGTCGTGATGAGCGTTTTATGTTCGATATGTCTGGATGATGTGTCGGGGCTGCGCCTGTAGCAGTACACCACGAACTGTTAAGGATCGAGAACAGCAATGCCAGTCAGGTCTGGCCGGGAAAGGATTGTTGATAGTGAGTGCATTCTACATTGCTATGGGATTGTTCGGAGCTCGAAACGGACCTGCTGGAATTCGATGTCATCGCCGCAGTCGGGCCAGCCATAGCCCCAGCGCCAGTCGAGGCCGGTGCAGGGGCCGCCGGCGACGCGCACGGCCAGGTACATGGCCTGGGCGACGCCGGTCATCAGCTCGTCCAACTGTACGGGTGAAATGCCGAGGCGGGCGGCCCAGTCCTCGCGGTTGGCCTCGGCGGTAGTAATCACGCACTGGCGCA
>JALVBM010000454.1 GCA_027010665.1 Chromatiales bacterium | reverse complement strand
GGTGGAAGGCCAGGCCGGCTGTGAAGCCGGTGCCCATGGCCTTGGCGGCGGCTTCCTTGGCGGCGAAGCGCTTGGCGAGGTAGTGGGCCTTGCGCCGGGTGTTGTGAAAACCGGGGCGTTCCGATTCCGCGAGGATACGCTCGGCGAAGCGTTCGCCGTAGCGATCCAGGTTCTTCTGCATGCGCGCCACGCGCACGATGTCGGTGCCGATGCCGAAGATCATCCGCGCCGGGCTTCCGTCATCAGGCGTTTCATCTCGCGCACCGCTTCCTCGAGCCCGGTGAAGATGGCGCGGGCGATGATGGCGTGGCCGATGTTCAGCTCGCGCACGCCGGGAATGGCGGCAATCTCGCTGACGTTGTGATAGTGCAGGCCGTGACCGGCATTGACCTGCAGGCCCAGTTCATGGCCCTGTTCCACCGCCTGCACGATGCGCTGCAGCTCCCGGGCACGGGCCGCCTCGTCGGGGGCATCGGCATAATGGCCGGTGTGCAGTTCGATGACCGGTGCGCCCACTTCGGCGGCGGCCGCCACCTGTTCCGGTTCGGCGTCGATGAACAGGGAGACGCGCACCCCTGCCCCGGCCAGCCGGGCGCAGGCATCCCGGATCCGGTCTTTTTGCCCGGCCACGTCCAGGCCGCCTTCGGTAGTCAGTTCCTCGCGCCGTTCCGGCACCAGGCAGCAGTCGGCGGGCCGGATGCGGCAGGCGATGTCCAGCATCTCCTCGGTGACGGCCATTTCCAGGTTCATGCGGGTCTGGAGCATGCCGCTGAGCATCTCCACGTCCCGTTCCTGGATGTGGCGCCGGTCCTCCCGCAGATGCAGGGTGATGCCGTCGGCGCCGGCCTGCTCGGCCAGCAGCGCCGCCTGCAGGGGCTCGGGATAGCGGGTGCCGCGGGACTGGCGCAGGGTGGCCACGTGATCGATGTTGACGCCGAGCAGGATCGGATCGGAATGGGGCATGCGGGTTTCCGGGGGTGAGGGTCAAAGGGACCGCTGCTGGCGGTACAGTTCCCGGGATTTTAACGGTCGATCGCCCAGATGAACAGCCAGCGCGGCACGCATCAGGCGCTTGGCTTCTTGGCGGCAGCGTTCGTCCAGACAGGCATCGCGGGCCAGGGCCAGCAGCGTCTCGCCGTGGACGGTCACCCCGCGTGGCTCCCCGATCAGCGGTACGGGGCCCCGCTCCGGCAGGTAGTCGTAGCGTCGTCCGGCGACGATGGGTTCGTGGCTTTCGGCCTCGTGTTCGAGCTGCAGCCCGTAGCCGATCTCCTGCAGCAGCAGGCGTTCGAATCGGCGCAGAACCGCTTCCTCGTCCTCGCCACGGCCCAGCAGGGCCAGGGTCTGGCAATAGACGTCGTGCAGTTCGGGATGGGCGTCGCCCCGGTGCAGCAGGCGCAGAAGCAGCTCGTTCAGGTAGAAACCGCTGAGCAGGCTGCTGCCCGGCGGCAACAGGGCCGGACCATCGGCCTCGGCGCCGATCAGGGTGACCAGTTCGCCCTGGCCGCGCCAGCTCAGCAGCAGCGGCGCGAAAGGCTGCAGCAGACCGGCCAGGCGGGACTTGCCGCTGCGGGCGCCCCGGGCCACCAGTCCCACCCTGCCCCGCTCGCGGCTGAAGGCCTCCACCAGCAGGCTGGTGTCCCGATAGGGCCGGGTATGGAGAACGAAGGCCGGCTGCAGGCTGACGTTGCGGGATGACGTGCCGGACGACATGTCGGGAGGCGGCTATTCGAATTCGTTGCGGTAGCCGAGGCTCTGCAGGGCCCGCTCGTCGTCGGACCAGCCCGACTTGACCTTGACCCACAGTTCCAGGAACACCTTGCGCTCGAGCATGGCCTCGATGTCCTTGCGGGCCTGTTGACCGATCTGCTTGAGGCGCTCGCCCCCCTTGCCGATGACGATGGCCTTCTGGTTGGGCCGATCCACCCAGATCAGGGCGCCGATCCGCACCAGATTGCCCTCCTCCTCGAAGCGTTCCACCTCGACGGTGAGATCGTAGGGCAGTTCCTGCCCAAGGCTGCGCATCAGCTTCTCGCGGATGATCTCGGCCGCCAGGAAACGCACGCTGCGATCGGTGATCTGATCCTCGGGGAACATGGGCGCCGATTCGGGCAGCAGCTTGAGCAGCTCCGCTTCCAGATCGTCGAGATTGTCGTGCCTGAGGGCAGAGACGGGCACGACGGCGGCGAAATCATGTTTCTGCGCCACCTCGGCCAGATAGGGCAACAACGCCGCCTTGTCCTCGATGCGATCCACCTTGTTGACCACCAGGATGGTGGGCACGCCGGCGCGCTTGACGTGTTCGAGGACCAGCTCGTCCTCCTCCGTCCAGCGCAGCGCCTCGACCACGAACAGGATGGCATGCACGCTCGGCAACACGCTGCTGGCGGCGCGGTTCAGATAGCGGTTCAGGGCCCGCTTGCGCGGCTTGTGCAGGCCCGGCGTGTCCACGAACACGAACTGGGCCCGATCGGTGGTCTTGATGCCGAGAATCTGGTGACGGGTGGTCTGGGGCTTGCGCGAGGTGATGCTGAGCTTCTGCCCGAGCAGATGATTGAGCAGGGTCGACTTGCCCACGTTTGGCCGGCCGATCAGGGCCACCAGGCCGCAGCGGAAGGGTTCGGGCTGTCGGGTCTCGCTCATGAGGTTTCCAGTCGTTCCAGGGCGGCGGCCGCGGCGGCCTGTTCGGCCTTGCGGCGGCTGCCGCCGGTGCCGCGCACGGGATCGGACAGGCCCTCAACATGGCAGATCACTTCGAACTGCTGATCGTGGGTCTTGCCCCGCACGCTTTTCACCTCGTAGCTTGGCAACGGCTGGCCACGGGCCTGCATCAGTTCCTGCAGGCGGGTCTTGGGATCCTTGAGAATACCGCCCGGATCCAAGCGCTCGATGAAGGGTTGCAGATGGCGCAGGACGAAGTCCCGGGCGGCGTCCAGCCCGCTGTCCCGATAGATGGCGCCGATCAGGGCCTCGAAGGCATCGGCCAGGGTCGATTCGCGGCGAAAACCGCCGCTCTTGAGTTCGCCGGCGCCGAGGATCAGGTGTTCACCCAGTTCCAGTTCGCGGGCCAGTTCGGCCAGGGTCTCGCCCCGCACCAGGTGCGAGCGCATGCGGCTGAGCTGGCCCTCGGTGGCCTCGGGAAAGCGGTCGAACAGGGCCTCGCTGATCACGAAACCGAGAATGGCGTCACCCAGGAATTCGAGACGTTCGTTGTTGCGACGGCCGGCGCTGCGATGGGTCAGGGCCGTCTCGAGCAGCTCCGGCTGCCGGAAATGGTAACCGAGACGGGTCTCCAGCCGCTGGCGATCCGGCCTCAACGCACGGGCACCTCGATGGATTTCTCGAAGCTCACCACCACGTCCAGATTGCCGAACAGATTGCGTCGCACCTCGTAGTCGAGACCGATGGTCATGCTGTCGCCATTGCGTTCCACGTAGATGTCATCATCGGTCACGCCCTCGACCATGTTGATGGACAGGCGCTTGTGCAGGGTGCGGACGATCTCGCCCGGTGACATGGCGCCGACTTCGTAGGCGTCCTTTTCCATGTCATCGAGAATGCTCACGGCCTTGAAGCTGTCGATGTAGATGGGGACGATCTTCAGGGCGATGAGGGTAAAGAAGGCGATGAGCAGAAAGGTCAGGATCCAGCCGATGGTGGTCATGCCCTGCTGACGTTGCAGTGATTTCATGCCGATTCCTCGAATGCGTCGTTAGTGGATGACCGTGCCGATACGGCCCGGTTTGGGCCAGTGGCCCCATTGCCAGTTCATCCAGATGATCATCGCCTTGCCCACCAGGTTTTCGTCCGGCACGAAACCCCAGTACCGGCTGTCGCGGCTGTTGTCGCGGTTGTCACCGAGCACGAAATAGCGGTTCTCGGGCACCTTGACGATGAAATCACCGGCCGGATACATGACGTTGATCAGAATGTCGTGCTCCACGCCATCCAGGTTCTCCCGAAACCGCTTGACGTTGGGAAAGGCCGGATCGTAGGGCCCCAGGGGCGTCTGTTCCGCCGGTTTTCCGTTGATATACAGTACCTTATTATAGTAGCCGATCTCGTCGCCGGGTACCCCGACCACCCGCTTGATGTAGTCCACCGAGGGATTCTCGGGATAGCGGAAGACGATCACGTCGCCCCGTTGCGGCTTGCCCAGGTCGACGACCCGGGTGTGCGCCACCGGCAGGCGGATGCCGTAGGCGAACTTGTTGACCAGGATGAAGTCCCCGACCTCGAGGGTCGGCAGCATCGAGCCCGAGGGAATGCGAAAGGGCTCGGCCACGAAGCTGCGCAGCACCAGCACCACCAGCACCACCGGAAACAGGAAGCGGGCATATTCGACCAGCAGGGGCTCCTTGCGGGCCGGTCCGCCTTCCATCTCGGTTTTTTCGGCCGCTTCGGCCTCAGCCGTGGCCTGGCCGGCGGCGGCTCGGCGGGACGCGAAGAACAGGGCATCGATGCCCCAGATGATACCGGTGGCGAAGGTCAGGACCACCAGCAGCAATTCGAAATCGAAGTCCATGGGCTATTTTTCCTTTCCGACGGAGAGCACGGCGAGAAACGCTTCCTGGGGGATCTCCACCTTGCCCACCTGTTTCATCCGGCGCTTGCCGGCCTTCTGTTTCTCCAGCAGCTTGCGCTTGCGGGTCACGTCCCCACCGTAGCACTTGGCGGTGACGTTCTTGCGCAGGGCCTTGACGGTGGTGCGGGCCAGAATCTTGGACCCCACGGCCGCCTGGATGGCCACGTCGAACATCTGGCGGGGAATGATGTCCTTCATGCGCTCCGCCAGCTCCCGGCCGCGGGACTGGGCGGCATCCCGATGCACGATGATGGACAGGGCGTCCACCTTCTCGCCATTGATGAGAATGTCCAGTTTCACCAGACTGGCGGCCTGGAAACGGGCGAATTCGTAGTCCAGCGAGGCATAGCCGCGGCTGACCGACTTGAGCCGGTCGAAGAAGTCGAGCACCACCTCGTTCATGGGCAGTTCGTAGGTGAGCGCCACCTGGTTGCCCAGGTACTGCATGGATTTCTGCACGCCGCGCTTTTCGATGCACAGGTTGATCACGTTGCCCACGTAGTCGGGCGGCACCAGAATGTGGGCAGTGATGATGGGCTCGCGGATCTCGTCGATGTAATTGGGCTCGGGCAGGTCGGCCGGGTTGTCGATTTTGACCACCTCGCCGGAGGTGGTGAGCACCTCGAAGACCACCGTGGGCGCGGTGGTGATGAGATCCAGGTTGTATTCACGCTCCAGCCGCTCCTGGATGATCTCCATGTGCAACATGCCGAGGAAGCCGCAGCGGAAACCGAAGCCCAGCGCCTGGGAGGTCTCCGGCTCGTAGAACAGCGCCGCGTCGTTGAGGCGCAGCTTGGAGAGGGCCTCGCGCAGGGCTTCGTAGTCGTCCCCTTCCACCGGGAACAGGCCGGCGAAGACCTGAGGCTGGACCGGCTTGAAGCCGGGCAGGGGCTCGTCGGCGGGACGGTCCACGTGGGTAATGGTGTCGCCCACCGGCGCACCGTCGATCTCCTTGATGCCGGCGATCACGTAGCCCACCTCGCCGGCCTGCAGGCAATCGGTGTCCTGCCGCTTGGGCGTGAAGATGCCCACCTTGTCCACCTGGTGGTTGCGGCCGGCGGCCATCACCCGGATCCTGTCCTTCTTGCGCAGGGTGCCCTGCACCACCCGCACCAGGGAGATGACCCCCAGATAGTTGTCGAACCAGGAATCGATGATCAGGGCCTGCAGGGGCGCTTCGCGATCCCCCTGCGGCGCTGGCACGGCGGCGACGATGCGCTCCAGCAGTTCGGGCACGCCCTCGCCCGTCTTGGCGCTGACCCGTACCGCATCCTGGGCCTCGAGGCCGATGATCTCCTCGATCTCGTTGATCACCCGCTCGGGATCGGCGGCCGGCAGGTCGATCTTGTTGAGCACCGGAATGACTTCCAGCCCCTGATCGATGGCCGTATAGCAGTTGGCCACGCTCTGGGCCTCGACGCCCTGGGAGGCGTCCACCACCAGCAGCGCGCCCTCGCAGGCAGCCAGGGAGCGGGAGACCTCGTAGGAGAAGTCCACGTGGCCCGGCGTGTCGATGAAGTTGAGCTGATAGGTCTCGCCGTCCTGCGCGGTGTAGTTCAGGGTGACGCTCTGGGCCTTGATGGTGATGCCCCGTTCCCGTTCCAGATCCATCGAGTCGAGCACCTGTTCGGCCATTTCCCGCTCGCTGAGACCGCCGCAGATCTGGATCAGGCGGTCGGCCAGGGTCGACTTGCCGTGATCGATGTGGGCAATGATGGAGAAGTTGCGGATATGGGTCAGATCGGTCACGGCTTCGATGATTGAGGTTTCGGCAGATGTCGGGGCGGTGCCGCCATAATGAAAAAGGCGCCTGCAGCGCCTTTTCGCCCGGATACGGGATGTTCGCCATTGTAGCCGATTTCAGGCCTCGCCGAAATACTGCTGCAGGGCCGTCTCGTCCAGGAAGTAGTAGCAGATTTCGCCCCGTTCCCCGGTCAGCACCGGAATGCGGCTGCCGTATTCGGCTTCCAGGGCCTCGGAGCCGAGGATGTCCACCACCTCCAGGCGGAAGTCCCGCTCCGTGCGCAGCCGCTGCAACTCCTGGAGCATCTGCTCGCAGAGATGGCAGCCGCTGCGCACGAACACGGTGAGCCGTTCGCTCACTGCTTCGGGATCTTCAGGGGCAGGAAGACCGGCGAATCGCCGCGCTGGATGAGCACCGGAACGGAACGGCCGGCCGGCAACGACTTGACCAGCTTGCGGAACTGCTGGGGATCGGTCACGTCCTTGTTGTTGATCATCAGGATCACGTCGCCGGGACGGATGCCGGCCTCCCGGGCCGGACCCTTGCCCACCTTGCGCACCAGCACGCCGCGCTTGCCGGTACCCAGTTCCTTGCGCTGGGCGTCCGTGAGCTTCTCCACCACCAGACCGAGCCGATCAGCCTTGACCTTGCCGTCCTTCGGCTTGCCGGCCTTCTCGGCCAGTTCGTCTTCCGCCGGCAGTTCGGCGATGGTGACCTTCAGGGTCCTGCGCTTGCCCTCGCGGATCACGGTGACCGGAACGGTACTGCCGACCCGGGTGCGGCCCACCTCGAGTGGCAGATCGGAGGACTGGTGGATACGCTTGCCGTTGTATTCGATGATCACGTCACCGACCTGCAGTCCGGCCTTCGCTGCCGGGCTGTCGGGCATGACCTTGAGCACCACGGCCCCTTCCGGCCGATCCATGCCAAAGGACTCGGCCAGTTCCCGGTTCACGTCCTGGATGAGGATGCCCAGCCAGCCGCGAACAACCTTGCCGCGGGTCTTGAGCTGTTCGACCACGTCCATGGCCACGTCGATGGGAATGGCGAAGGACAGGCCCATGAAGCCGCCGGTGCGGCTGTAGATCTGCGAGTTGATGCCGACCACCTCGCCGGCGGAATTGAACAGCGGTCCCCCGG
>JALVBM010000453.1 GCA_027010665.1 Chromatiales bacterium | reverse complement strand
CCATCAAGAACTCACCCACCACTCAGCCATAGATGTACCGCGATGCTGGCGGCATAGCCGAGGGCGATGGCCCAGGTCCAGCGCAGGTGGCCGAAGAAGGTGTATTGGCCGCGGGTCTGGCCCATCAGGGCAACGCCGGCGGCGGAGCCGATGGACAGCAGGCTGCCGCCGACGCCGGCGGTGAGGGTGACCAGCAGCCATTGATCCAGACCCATGGCGGGATTCATGGACAGCACGGCGAACATGATGGGAATGTTGTCCACGATGGCCGAGAACACCCCCACCAGCACGTTGGCGGTCGTCGGACCGAGCCCGGTGTACATCCATTCGGAGGTCTCGGCCAGATAACCGAAGGCACCGAGACCGCCCACGCACAGAATCACGCCATAGAAGAACATCAGCGTGTCCCATTCGGCACGGGCCAGTTGCTGGAAGATGTCGAAGGGCGGTGGTCGGCGATCTTCGCCCTGGACCAGATCCCGCAGCTCCGGGCCGGCCCTGGCGTCGGGTGGCAGGCCACCGTTGAGACTGCGGCGCCTGAGATAGTAGCCAAAGAACTTGAGCACACCGAGGCCGGTCATCATGCCCAGCACCGGCGGCAGATCCAGCACGTTGTGCAGGGTGACCGTGAGGGCGATGGTGCCAAGGAAAAGTCCGATGACCACCACACCACCCTCACGGATGCGGGGCGTTTCCTCCACGGCATCGGGACGGGCGTTTGGCAGGGCAAGGGAGAGGATCACCGCCGGCACCAGCCAGTTGACCAGCGAGGGTACGAACAGCTGGAAGAAATCCCAGAACCCCACCACACCCTTCTGCCAGACCATCAGCGTGGTGATGTCCCCGAAGGGGCTGAAGGCGCCGCCGGCGTTGGCGGCGACCACGATGTTGATGGCTGCCAGCGTGACGAAGCGCCGGTTGTCCGGCGCGATGGCCATGACCACCGCCGCCATCAACAGGGCGGTGGTGAGATTGTCGGCGACCGGGGAGATGAAGAAGGCCAGCAGGCCGGTGATCCAGAATACCGCACGCAGGGAGAAGCCCCGACTGACCAGCCAGGCGCGCAGGGCATTGAAGACCTGCCGTTCTTCCATGGTATTGATGTAGGTCATCGCCGCCAGCAGGAACAGCATCAGCTCGGCGAACTCGCGCAGGTCGTGTCGCAGGATCGCCGTGGCGGCCTCGCCCTGACCCGTGGCGTGATAGGCCAGGCTGACCAGAATCCAGATGATGCCAGCGGCCACGATCACCGGCTTCGACTTGCGCAGGTGCAGGAATTCCTCGCTGACCACCAGTGCATAGGCCAGCACGAAGATTGCCAGGGAGGCGATGCCCTCGGCCGTGCCGATCAGGGACAGGGAATGGGTGCCGACCGAGCCCAGGGCCGCCAGGGGCAGGCCAGAGAGGGTCAACAGGAGCAGCAGGGCGCGGTAAACGGGGGATCGGTTGCGGCCATCCGGGCTCGACCGATGACCGCGGTAATGGAAAAATGCCATGTCAAACAATCACTTGTCGTTGTTGCCTGGTTTTTGTTCAAACCTGGAAAATTTTTCTCAAGTTTCCCCGGCGGATGCCGAAAAAACAACTGAACCGGTCATGAAAGGCAGGTTGATTTCAGGTTGGTTTTGAACATGGCAATCTTTTCCTCCCCCTGCGCAGAAATTGCGCACTTCCCGGCCCCGTGAACCCCACGGGGCTTTTTTTTTGCCCCTGTGGTCGGGAACATGGGCAGCTTGCGTGGAGATGCGTATACTGCAGGGCAGGGAAGACCTTACCATCATCGCATCAGGATGCCCATGAGTCAGCGCAAGGCCGCAGTCGAGGTGGACGAGTCGGGCGAAGTGCCCGTCATCCGGATTCGGGGCCAGTTCGATTTTCTGCTCAATTCGGCCTTTCGCGAGGCCTACCGGAAATTCCCTTCCGATTCACGCTTCGTGCTGGACATGGCCGACGTGGAGGCCATCGACAGCTCGGCGCTGGGCATGTTGCTGATGTTGCGGGAATATGCCGGAAACGACCCGGCGCGGGTGATCCTGCGGCATCTGAACGAGGACGTGCGGCGGGTACTGGAGCTGTCCAATTTCGACCGGCTGTTCACCCTGGAGTGAGATCGCCGCTTTCCCTTTCGTGATGCACCACGATGGTCCGGCCGTCCATCGTCACCAGCCCCTGTTCCGCCAGGCTCTTGAGCACCCGCCCGGCCATCTCCCGCGAGCATCCCACCAGCCGTGCCAGCTCCTGACGCGAGATCCGCAGCTCGGTCCCCGCGGCACAGGGCGTGGCTTCGGGATCTTCGCACAGCTCCAGCAGGGCGCGGGCCACCCGGCCGGCCACGTCCATGAAGGCCAGCTGGCCCAGCCGCCGGCTGGTGCTGAGCAGCCGGCGGGCGATCTGCATCCCGACCATCTGCAAAATGGCTGCCTGATCGGACCGGAGGTGCGTGGCGAACAGTTCCCGCAGGCGATCGTAGCGGATATGGGCGACCCGGCAGGCCGTCCGGGCCCGCACCAGGGTGTTGCGCTCCCCCGTTTCGTAGAACAGGCCGATTTCCCCGATGAACTCGCCCGGCTGCAGATAGGCCAGAATGATCTCGTGGCTGGGATCGGTTTCGTCCTCGAGCAGGACGGTAGCACTGCCCTCCACCAGATAGTACAGGCGATCGGCCGGCTCGCCGCGCTTGATGATGAGATGCCGGGCCGGCACCGTGCGCGTCCGGCAGCAGGCCAGGAAGCGCGCCAGGGCGTCGGGGTCGGGCTCGACGGCCGGTTGACAGTCGAAGGGCGGCTGTGGTCGGGGCAGGGTGTCCATCGTATGGCGAAAACGGGCGTCTCTCGAGGAATGTCGTCCACGATCGGGAAAGGTTTAGCCGGCCGTGGAAAAAACGCCGTTTTTCAACGGCCTCTCGGGGCAGACCTGTTTTTTTGTGCCCCGGCAGGTAAAATAGCGCAGCCTCGACCCATACCAACGGAAACCGTTTCCCTTCATGACCATTCGTACCCGATTCGCGCCGAGCCCGACCGGCTATCTGCATGTGGGCGGCGCCCGCACGGCATTGTATTCCTGGCTGTTTGCCCGCAAGCACGGCGGCAAGTTCATCCTGCGCATCGAGGATACGGATCTGACCCGTTCCACCGCCGAGTCGGTCAACGCCATTCTCGAGGGCATGACCTGGCTGGGGCTGGAGTACGACGAGGGCCCGTTCTACCAGACCGATCGTTTCGCCCGCTACGATGAGGTCATCCGCAAGCTGCTCGACGAGGGCAAGGCCTATCGCTGCAGCTGCAGCAAGGAACGGCTCGACAAGCTGCGAGAGGAACAGATGGCGCGCAAGGAAAAGCCGCGCTACGACGGGTATTGCCGTAATCGCGACGTCAGCCCCGATGAGCCGCACGTGATTCGCTTTCGCAATCCCACCGAGGGCGAGGTGATCATCGACGATCTGATCCGGGGCCGGATCATCGTTTCCAATCGTGAACTCGACGATCTGATCATCCGCCGCAGCGACGGCTCGCCCACCTACAACCTCACCGTGGTGGTGGACGACTGGGACATGGGCATCACCCATGTGATCCGCGGCGACGATCACATCAACAACACCCCGCGCCAGATCAACATCCTCAAGGCGCTGGGCGCACCGATTCCGAAATACGCCCACGTGCCCATGATTCTCGGCGAGGACGGCTCGCGCCTGTCCAAGCGTCACGGCGCCACCTCGGTGATGGAATACCGCAACATGGGCTATCTGCCCGAGGCGCTGCTCAACTATCTGGTGCGGCTCGGCTGGTCCCACGGCGAGCAGGAAATCTTCTCCGTCGACGAGATGATCGAATACTTCGAACTGGAGAACGTCAATCGCGCGCCCTCGACATTCAACCCCGAAAAGCTGCTGTGGCTCAACCAGCAGTACATCATGAAGGACGATCCGGCCCGCATCGCCCATCTGCTGAGCCCGCACATGGGCGAGCGGGATATCGATCCGGCCACGGGGCCGGATCTGGTCGACGTGGTGAAGCTGTTGCAGGAGCGGGCCAGCACCCTGGTCGAGATGGCCGAGCAGGCCGAGTTCTTCTACCGGGATTTCGAGGAATACGAACCGAAGGCGGCGAAGAACCATCTGCGACCGGTGGCCCGCGAGCCGCTCGAGGCATTGCGCGAGGCCCTGGCGCAGCTCAAGGACTGGACCCCCGAGGCCCTGCAGGCCACCATCAGCGGCGTGGCCGAAAAACTGGGTCTGAAGATGGGCAAGGTAGGCATGCCCCTGCGCGTGGCCGTCTCCGGCAAGGGCGCATCCCCGAGCCTCGATGCCACCCTGGCGCTGCTGGGCAGGGAAAAGACCCTGGCGCGCATCGATCGGGCCCTGAAATACATCGAACAACGCGAGGCCGATGCGGCCCGGACGACATAGGCCGGATTTTCCCGTTGCCGGTATTTGCCGACGCGCCGGCCATGGCTGGCGGATACGCCGGGACCGGCCCGCCGCATGACGACCGATTCACATCAGCCAGCGAACGAACCCCGAAACCGAGCCATGAGCAACGACACGTCCGAACGCCCAACCAATTTCATCCGCCAGATCATCGAACACGATCTGAAGACGGGCAAGCACCAGACCGTGGCCACCCGGTTTCCGCCGGAACCCAATGGCTACCTGCACATCGGCCACGCCAAGTCCATCTGGCTCAACTTCGGCATCGCCGAGGACTACGGCGGCACCTGCAATCTGCGATTCGACGACACCAATCCACACAAGGAGAACATCGAGTTCGTCGAGGCCATCCAGCGTGACGTGCACTGGCTGGGCTACGACTGGGGCGATCGGCTGTTCTACGCCTCCGACTATTTCGAGCAGCTCTACGACTACGCCGTCCAGCTCATCCGCAAGGGCAAGGCCTATGTCTGCGATCTGAGCATCGAACAGATCCGGGAATACCGCGGCACGCTCACCGAACCCGGCCGCAACAGCCCGTACCGCGAGCGCAGCGTGGACGAGAACCTGGATCTGTTCGCGCGCATGCGCGCCGGCGAATTCGAGGACGGGGCGCGGGTACTGCGCGCGAAGATCGACATGGCCTCACCCAACCTGAACCTGCGGGATCCCATCATCTACCGCATCCGGCGCGGCGCCGTTCACCACCAGACCGGTGACGAATGGTGCATCTATCCCATGTACGACTTCACCCATTGCCTGTCGGATGCCATCGAGGGCATCACCCATTCCCTCTGCACCCTGGAGTTCGAGGATCACCGGCCCCTGTACGACTGGTTCCTCGACGAGCTGGAAACGCCGTGCCATCCGCAGCAGATCGAGTTCTCCCGGCTGGTACTCGAATACACGGTGGTGAGCAAACGCAAGCTGACCGAACTGGTGGAAGACGGGCACGTGGAAGGCTGGGACGATCCGCGCATGCCCACGCTGGCCGGCATGCGTCGCCGCGGTTTTCCGCCCGAGGCGATTCGCGACTTCTGTTCCCGGATCGGCGTCACCAAGTCGGAAAACTTCGTGGAAATGGCCCTGCTGGAGAACTGCGTGCGCGACGCCCTCAACGTCAGCGCACCGCGGCGCATGGCCGTGCTGCATCCGCTGAAGGTGGTGATCACCAACTACCCGGAAGATCGGACCGAGACGGTCACCGCGCCCAATCACCCGCAGAACGAAGACATGGGCACCCGCGAGCTGGTCTTCGGCCGCGAACTGTACATCGACCGGAACGATTTCGTGGAAGTGGCGCCCAACAGGAAATGGAAACGCCTGGTGGCCGGCGGCGAGGTGCGTCTGCGCAATGCCTACGTGATCCGCTGTGACGAGGTCATCAAGGACGACAATGGCGATATCATCGAACTGCGCTGCAGCTACGACCCGGACACCCTCGGCGCCAACCCGACCGATCGGAAGGTCAAGGGCGTGATTCACTGGGTCCATGCCGACACCGCCGTGCGCGCCGAAGTGCGTCTCTACGATCGCCTGTTCGATCACCCCACACCGGAACGTGCCGAAGGGAAGGACTGGAAGGACTGCCTCAATCCCGATTCCCTGCGTACCCTGACTCACTGCTATCTCGAGGCCAGCCTCGCCGAGGCCGGCCCCGGGGAGACCTTCCAGTTCGAACGCGAAGGCTACTTCTGCCGCGACAGCGGCCATGAAGAGCTGATCTTCAACCGCACCATGACCCTGCGGGACACCTGGGCCAAGATTGCGCGCCAGGGCGCGCAATCAGGGACCAGGAACTAGGAACGAGGAACCAGGAACGAGATCCGTAGGGTGCGTTCGCGCAGCAACGCACCAAGCATGCAGGGACGAGTGGCGAGGAAAAGCGTTTGTGCCTGGCTCCGATTGTCCCCCTGCAGACGTGGCGAATAGCCGCGACCTCGATGTGGTGTGCATTCGTGCAGAACTTCCCGAACAATACTGTAGGATTTGTTCGCGCTGCATAACTCCACGAACAAGATTCAGGCCATCGCCGTCATGCTGGCATCGAGGTTGCGTTCCTCGCAGGTGGCAAGGAATTCCTCGCGCAGTCGGGCAATGGGCTGGTCGGCGGGAATGCCGATGACCATGTGCATGGCGAACATGGGGGTTCCGGTATGGGCAGCGGGGTGGCTTTCGGTTTCGAGTTCCACGATGTTGATGTTACGGCGCGAGAAGAAACGGGCCAGCTCGTGGACGATGCCGGGATGGTCCATGGATACCACCTCGATACGATAGGGGACGAGATCCGGTCGCGCGGGCGGCGGTGTGGTGGTGCGGGCCAGCAGTTGCATGTCGAGGGCTTCCTCGAGCGCGGGCATTTCGGCCAGGAAGTCGTCGATGGCCGAGCTGTCGCCGCTGACCAGCAGCATCACGGCAAATTCCCCGCCCAGCACGCTCATGCGGCTGTCCTCGATGTTCAGATCACGGGAACCGAGCGCCTCGCTCAGTTGATCGACGATGCCGGGTCGATCGCGGCCCAGCGCAGTGATGACAAGCTGTTCGGACATGGTGGTTCCCTCTTTCTCGTGTTCAATCGGCTCCATCGGTCGCCGAAGGAAATCGGTCGCCGGGTCGTGCGTCACGCATCCATTGCCAGCCCGCCCGGGCCTGGGGGTTCCCTTCGGCGGGTGCCCAGGGCGCAAGGTCGTGTTCGGGTGTCGGCGTAAACGGCCCTTCCTTCACTTCGAGCACCACCGTACCGGGTTCCCGGACCACATAACCGTGCCAGGTTCCCGGCGGAAGTTCCACGGCGCGGACTTGATCGGGGGCCAGAGTGGTGCGCTGCGACAGGGTGCCATCGTTGGCGAAGATCAGCAGATCGAGGGCACCCTCGATCAGCGCCAGGAATTCCCACTTGTTGGCCGGTGAATGCCGGTGGGGCGGAATGTAGGTCTCGGGTTCCATGGCGATGAACAGCCGCTGTACCGGCGCATCCAGGGAATCGTGCACGTTGAGATGGGCGCGCTGCCGTTCGCTCTGCCGTGCCCGCGAAACGAGCGCCGCGAGATCATCTGCCGCAATGGTCTTGAGCATGCCGGTTCGGACCGTCCAGTCGTGAATTCCCAATTCGATGTTATCCCAGGCCCGGGCGGCCGAACAGTCGGACGGCACGAAGGGCAGAATGCCCATGACCCATAAAGAATGCCCATGACCCATAAAATGTATGGTATCAATCCCGATCTCGGCGAGGCGGGGCCAGCAACGGGCGGCGGCGAGTCGCCGTCCACGCCTCCGTGTCCGGCTTGCGCAAGGTGCTCATCGGGCACAAAATTTTCCCTGCAGGGAGTTGACTTGAAACGCGCTCTCGCGTAAATTGCGCGCTCTCGATTCGGGGCCATAGCTCAGCTGGGAGAGCGCTACAATGGCATTGTAGAGGTCGGCGGTTCGATCCCGCCTGGCTCCACCAGATACCGGCAAGGGTCCTCGCAGGAGAAGCGACATGCTGTCATCGGGACGCCTCGCCGTATATCTCGGCATCGCCATGACAACCGCAGGCCTGGTTGTCGGCTTTACGGCGATGTTCATGGGGAAGTCGGAAGCGGCCATCAACTGGCTCACTCTGGTTCCCTTCGGATTCGTCGTCATGCTGGCCGGTACCGTCGCCGCTCAGCTCGGCAGACGGACCGACGACGAAAACTGACCGTTTTTCGTCCCCATCGTCTAGTTGGCCTAGGACACCGCCCTTTCACGGCGGCAACAGGGGTTCGAATCCCCTTGGGGACGCCAACCAACAAAGGCCCCGACCGCAAGGTCGGGGCCTTTGCGTTTCTGCCTTCGGCAATTTCCCGCATCTCGACGCATTCACCAGACAGGGCTTGATTTTACACGCGCGCTGGTTTTTAATAACTGACCAGTCAGTCATTAGCTGGGTCCATCAGCGAGGAAGGTCATGAGCGAAAACCCGCGTCGTCAGCGCCGCAAGGAGGATCGTCCGGGCGAAATCCTCGATGCGGCGTTGACCCTGTTTGCCGAAAAGGGCTTCGCCGCTACCCGCCTGGACGACGTGGCGCGCGAGGCCGGTGTTTCCAAGGGCACGGTCTATCTGTACTTCGACAGCAAGGAAGATCTGTTCAAGTCCCTGGTGAAGACGGTGGTCATTCCCGAGGTGGAGCGGGCGGAGACCTTCGTTCAGCACCACGATGGCCCGGCCCGGGAGCTGCTCGTGCAGCTGGTGCACCAATGGTGGGAGACGGTCGGGGAATCCCGGCTTTGCGGTGTCCCCAAGCTGGTGCTGTCCGAGGCCTGCAACTTTCCGGAGCTGGCCCGCTTCTATACCGAACACGTCATCAGCCGCGCCAGCCGGCTCATCGCCTCGGTGATCGAGCGTGGCATCGAAACGGGTGAGTTCCGCGCCTGTGATCCCCAGCTCACCGGTCGCCTGCTGATTGCGCCACTGGTGTTTGCGACCATCTGGAAGCAGTGCATGTCGCCATTCGACCCCATGGACATGCAGGCCTACGTGCAACAACACGTCGATCTGTTCCTCCATGGACTGCTCAATGACAGGGAGAGCGACCATGAGGCGGACTGAACGACGGACATGGCTTCTGGCCGGACTGCTGGTCGCGAGTCTCGCCCGCGCCGCCGAACCGCCGGCCGTGCTCGGCTACGAGGATGCCCTGCAGGCCATCATCGATACCTATCCCACCCTGGCCATAGCCGCCCTGCAGGTGGAGAAGGCCCGCCAGGAGCAGATCCGGGTGGAGAGTTCCCTGAGCTGGGTGCTGCAGGCCAACGGCGGCCTCAACCGGGACATCAATTTCATCGGCACGCCCTCCGACGTGGCGTCCCTCAGCGCGGGTCTGCAGCGCCGCTTTGCCTCCGGCCAGAGCATCGGTCTGAACGGCCGCTACCGCTACGAAGACAGTGAACTGGCGTTCAGCCCCCTCTATCCCAATCCCGCCCAGTCCACCGGTCTGGATCTCGACTACCGGATCCCGCTCGGTCGGGGCAAGGACAATCCGGAATACACCCAGGGGCTGATCAGTGCCGAGGCCGGGGTCCTGCTGGAGAGGGCCAACCAGTTGGCCATCCGGGAACAGCTCGCCCGCCAGGCGCTCGAACTGTTCTACGGGCTGGCCACCATCCGGGCCAGCTATGAGACGGCCCAGGCCGGGGTCCAGCGGGCCCGCCGACTGAAGAAGTACATCCACGAACGCTACGAAATGGGGCTGGCCGAGGACAAGGATCTGCTGCAGTCCGAGGCACAACTGCAACTGCAGCTCTCCGAACTGCGCAAGCTGGAAGTGCTCTGGGAGCAGACACGGACCAACCTGAACCGGCTCATGGGCCGGCCGTGGAAGAGCGAGTTCGTGCCCCGTATCGAACTGCCGCCGGCGGAACCCGTCGGCGAACAGCGGCTTGCCGTCTACCAGCAGGAAGCCGAGGCCAACAGCCCCGATCTGTTGCGCAACCGGGCCCGGGTGAAGCTTGGCGAGGCAGAACTGGAACGGCGCCGCGATGCCCGACGGGATCAGCTCGACGTGGTGGCTTCCATCGGCACCCGAACCCTCAACGGTCCCAGCGGCTTTGGCGACATCAACGAGCTGGATGTGGCCGGCGGTGTGCGTCTGGAGTACCAGAACGCGCTCGACAAGCGGGGCTTCGACGCCGCCATCTATCAGGCCCGGCTCGAGATCCGCATGGCCGAGGAGGACAGCCGCAAGGTCCGGGACGATCTGCGCTACCGCATAGCCGGTCTGGTCGGCGAACTGGAAGCCTCCCGCAAGGCACTCGCGGCCTACGAGGCCCGCCTGAAGAGCGAGCAGCGCAAGTTCGACGAGGCTCTGGATCTGTACCGGGAAGGGCGTTTCACCACCGATCGCCTGATCCAGTTCGAGAACGAACTGCAGGCGGCCCGTTTCGCTCTCGAGCAGCAACGCATCGAGTATGCCCAGCGTCAACGCGACCTGGCGATACTGCGCGGCACCATCTGGCAGCGTATCCGCGACAACCCGGAAGCGGAGGTGATGCCATGATCCGTTTCTTTGCCGAACGCGGTCTGGTGATCAATCTCGTCTCCCTGTTTCTGCTCGGCCTCGGCCTGTGGGCGGGCATGAAGATCAACCGCGAGGCCTTTCCCAACGTCAATCTCGACAAGGTGCAGATCGACACCGCCTATCCCGGCGCCACGCCGGAGGAAGTGGAGCGTCTGGTCATCACGCCCATCGAACAGGAACTGAAGTCGGTGGATGGCATCGACAAGATGACCTCCATCGCCTTTCCCGGCTCGGGGCGCATCATCCTCGAACTGGACCCGGACGCCAGCAACCGCGCCCGGGTCGTGAGCGACGTGCAACTGGCCGTGGACCGGGCCAGCCTGCCGAGTGATCTGCCGCGTGAGCCATCGGTGCTGGAAATCGACGGCAAGATGATTCCGGTGATCAACGTGGCGGTCTCGGCGCCCCGCAGCGCGCTGGAACTGAAGCGGCTGGGCGATCGGATCGAGGACGATCTGCTGGCCATCCCCGGTGTCGGGCGCATCCAGGTCCAGGGCGATCGGCGGGCCGAAATCCGGATCATCGTCGATCCGGAAAAGCTGCAGGAACACCGTATCGCGGTGGCCGACATCCAGAAACTGCTCACCGGCTGGAACCTCAACGCGCCCGGTGGCGAGCTGATGACGCCGGAAGGGCAGAAGGCGGTGCGTATCGTCGGCCAGTTCCAGAAGCCCGGCGACGTGCGCACCCTGGTCCTGCGGGCCAACGAACGGGGCGAGGGCGTCACCCTCGACGACGTGGCCGACGTGACCGAGGCTCTGGAAAAGGCCCGTTTCTACTACGAGATGATGGGTACGCCGGCGCTCAACTTCATCATCATGAAGAAGTCCCACGCCGACATCATCGAGACAGTGGATCGCATTCACGCCTATCTGGGGAAACTGAAACAGCGCTACGGCGAGGACATCACCTATACCACCTTCCAGGATTTCTCCGCCAACACCCGCCTGCGTCTCGGTGTGCTGACCAACAACGGCCTGGTGGGGCTGGTGCTGGTGTTCTTCTCGCTGCTGCTGTTCCTGCGGCCCTCGGTGGCGCTCACCACCACCTGGGGACTGCCCATCGTCTTTGCCTCGGGACTGTTCGTGCTCTATGCCACCGGCATTACCATCAACCTTGTTTCCATGCTCGGTTTCATCATGGTCCTCGGTATGCTGGTGGACGATGCCATCATCATCGGCGAGAACATCACCTGGCACATGGAGCGGGGAATGGAGCCTCACGCGGCCGCCGTGCGCGGGGCCACGGAACTGATCGGCCCGGTCACGGCCACGGTGATGACCACCATCGTCGCTTTCGTGCCGCTGATGTTCATGTCCGGTCTCATCGGCAAGTTCATCGTCTCCATCCCGGTGGTGGTGATCACGCTGCTGATCTTCTCCTGGCTGGAGTCCTTCCTGATCCTGCCCAATCACGTGCGCGAGTTCACCAACCCCAGACACAAGGTGGGTGAGCGCCGCTGGCTGCAGTGGCTGGAGAACGTCTATGCCCGGGTGCTGGCCATCGCGGTGGACTGGCGCTGGCTTACGCTGCTGATCTCCGTGGCGGTGCTGGTCGGGGCGATTCTGCTGGCCAGAACCATGCCCTTCGTGCTGTTTCCGGCCACGGGCATCGATCAGTTCGTGGTGCGCATCACCGCACCGGCGGGTACCAGCCTCGAACAGATGCGCGATCACCTGCGCAAGGTGGACGTGGCCATCCGCGAGCACATCGATCCGAAATATCTCGAGGCCACGCTGCTCTCCAGCGGCCAGATCGCCAAGGATGGCGGCGATCCGCTGACCCAGCGCGGCAGCCGCTTCGGCCAGATCCGTGTGACCTACATCCCGGCCGTGTCACGCCCGGAGCACGACGTGATCGACGACATGCGGGTCATCTCGCACACGGTACCGAAACATTTCCCGGAACTGGTCATGGCCTTCGACGAGGTCAAGCACGGCCCGCCGACCGGGCGGGCGCTGGAGGTGCAGATCAGTTCCGACGACAACCGGGTCAACGAACGGGTGGCCAACCGGCTGATCGCCCTGGTCAGCCGGATCGACGGGGTCACGTCGGTCGAAAGCGGGCTGGAGCGGGGCGAGGACGAGTTGCGGGTGGTTCTGGATCGCAAGCTGGCCGCCTACGTGGGTATCGACCTGGCCACCGTAGCCAGCCACGTGCGTGCCGCCATCGACGGCCTGCGGGTGAGCACCACGCGGATCGGCACCGAGGAGGTGGACGTGACCATCCATTATCCGGACGATGGCAGCGACAAGCTGCAGCAGCTGTTGAACCTCAAGCTGCCCAACCACCGTGGTGGCCTGGTACCGCTGAAGAAGGTGGCGAAACTGGTCTCGGAGCCGGGCTATACCACCATCCGTCACGTGGCCGGCACCCGGGTGGTGAACGTGGTGGGCAACGTGGACGAGGCGAAGATTACCTCCGATGAACTCAATGCCCGGGTCAGGGCCAGCGAGGCGCAGTGGCTGGGCGAGGACGCGGACAAGGTGCAGGTTGCCTACGGTGGCGAGGAGGAGAAGAACGAGGAATCGGTGCTGGATCTGAAGATTTCATTCCTCTTCGCCATGGTCGGGATCTTCTTCATCCTGGCCATCCAGTTCAACAATCTCACCTATCCGATTCTGGTGATGCTGGCGATTCCCTTCGGCATCATCGGCATCATCCTCAGCTTCTGGCTGCATGATCACTTCTGGCAGCCCATGCCGCTGTCCTTCTTCGCCCTGATGGGCATGGTGGCCCTGACCGGCGTGGTGGTAAACAGCTCGCTGGTGCTGCTGGTGTTCGTGCAGCGGGCCCTCAAGGAAGGCATGGCCCTGCGCGAGGCCATCATCCTCGCCGGACGCCGCCGCCTGCGCGCGGTGATCCTCACCGCGACCACCACCGTCGTCGGCCTGCTGCCCACCGCCTACGGCTGGGGCGGCTCCGATCCCTTCGTCATGCCCATGGCCCTGGCGCTGTCCTGGGGGCTGATGTTCGCGACCGTGATTACCCTGATCACCATTCCGGCGGCTGCGGCGGTTGTATTG
>JALVBM010000452.1 GCA_027010665.1 Chromatiales bacterium | reverse complement strand
AAATAGAAGAACTCCATCTGCGTCCCCGCCAGTTCGATGATGTCGTGTTCCTTGAGGACCGTCGAGGCGGTGGTGATGGGCTTGCCGTTGAGCATGGGGACGTCGTTGGCGCGGCGCAGTTTGTTGCTCTTGAGGCCCGAGATGGTGTAGTTGTTGGCGTTGCGGGCGATCATGGCCATCTTGATGCCGTTGAAGCCGATGGTGTTGAAGGGCTTGCGCAGTTCCAGCACCTTCTTGGCCATGGGGCCGTTGAGGATGCGCACCCCGGCCAGGCGTTCCCCCTTGGGCGCTTTCGCGGCCGCGGCCGGTTTGGCGGCATTGTCCGTTTCCATGACCTGGGTATCCTCGATCTCGGCCTGGATGAACATGGTGGGTTCGTATTCGGTCTGATCGTCGTCGTAGTAGGTGAACTGGTAGTTGCCGATCTGGATCACGTCGCCGTGCTTGATCAGGGTCTTGGCGACGCGGGCGCCGTTGAGCAGGGTGCCGTTGGTGCTGCCGAGATCGTCCACGTAGGTGTGTTCCCCCATGGTCACGATCAGGGCATGTCGTCCGCTGACGGTGAGATCGTTGAGCTGGATGTCGTTGCCGTGCTTGCGACCGATGCTGATGCTGTCCTTGTCGATGGGAAATTCCCGGACCACGGCACCGTCGAGGGTCATGATGAGCTTGCTCATGTTCGCTTACCTGTCACGTCAGTATTCGATGATGTAATCAACCGGCCGGCGGCTCGCCCGCGGTGGCGGGTTCGGAGGCGTCGGCCGACTCGTCGGCTTCAAAATCGTCCCGGAACTGCTCGAACTCGGCCTTGTTGCGTGCCTTCATGTAGGCGTCCTCGCCGGTGATGAGCTTGGCATCCAGCAGCCGCCGGAGCGCCGTGTCCATGCGCTGCATGCCCTGCATGCCACCGCTCTGGATCACGTTGTCCAGTTGTTCGGTCTTGCCCTCGCGGATGAGGTTGGCGACGGCGGCATTGTTGATCATGATCTCCAGGGCCGCAACACGGCCCTTGCGATCGGCCGTGGGCAGCAGTTGCTGGGAGATGACACCCACCAGGGAGGTGGAGAGCATGGTGCGCACGAAGGCTTCCTCGCCCGGCGGGAACACGTTGATGATGCGATCCACCGACGAGGCCGCGCCGCTGGTGTGCAGGGTGGCCATCACCAGGATGCCCATCTCGGCGGCGGTCAGGGCCAGGTGGATGGTTTCCAGATCCCGCAGCTCGCCCACCAGCACCACGTCCGGATCCTCGCGCAGGGCCGAGTGCAGGGCGTGGGCGAAGGTTGGTGTGTGGCTGCCCACCTCGCGCTGGGAGATCAGGCAGTTCCGGTTCGGGTGAATGAATTCCACCGGATCCTCGATGGTGATGATGTGACCCTTGCGTTCGCGATTGATGAAATCGATCATCGCCGCCAGGGTGGTGGACTTGCCGGAACCGGTGGGGCCGGTGACCAGGATCAGGCCCTTGCGCTGGCGGCAGAAGTTCTTCAGCACCGGGGGCAGGCCCAGCTTCTGCAGGCTCATCACCTCGGTGGGAATCACCCGGAACACGGCGCCGATGCCGCGCAGGTGTTCGAACACGTTGACGCGGAAACGGGCCAGACCCTCGGCCTCGTAGGCGAAGTCCACGCCGTTTTCCTGCTCGAAGTGCTGGCGTTGCAGGGGCGTCATGATCTCGTAGAGCAGGTCGCGGGTCTCGTCGGCGGTGAGATCCCGGTACTTGACCGGAAAGGTCTCGCCATTGAGGCGTACCCGCGGTGGGTTGCCGGAAATCAGGTGCAGATCCGAGCCCTTCTGCTTGACCACCAGTTCGAGGAAGGCATTGATGCGGGCCATGGATGTCGCCTCAGCTCACCGCCAGGTTGACCTGGGGCAGGAGTTCCGGGTTGGTGACGAAGCGCTGGAACTGCTTCTTGTCGGTGGCGTGCACGTAGGCGTCGTCCGGATCGATTTCCTTGTTCTGGATGGCTTCCAGCAATGCCTGATCCATGAGCTGCATGCCCAGTTCGCGACCGGTCTGCAGGTTGGCCGGGATCTGGAAGATCTTGCGGTTGAGGATCAGGTTGGCGATGCCGGGGGTGTTGATCATGATCTCCAGAATGGCCTTGCGGCCGCGCCCGTCGGCGGTGCGCACCAGTTTCTGGCTGATCACGCCCTGCAGGTGCTGGGCCAGGAAGGTGGCCGCCAGCGGCTTCTGCTCGGTGGGCATGGCGTCGATGATGCGGTCCAGGGTCTTGACCGCCGAGGTGGTGTGCAGGGTGCCGAGCACCAGGTGGCCGGTTTCGGCCGCGGTCATGGCCAGGCCGATGGTTTCCGGATCGCGCAGCTCGCCCACCAGGATCACGTCCGGATCCTCGCGCAGGGCGTCGTGCAGTCCCTCGCTGAAACTCTTCACGTGCACACCCACGCTGCGCTGCACGACCAGCGATTCCTTGCTCTCGTGCATGAATTCGATGGGATCCTCGAGGGTGATGATGTTGTAGCGCCGGTTGCGGTTGAGCCAGTCGATCATGGCCGCCAGGGTGGTGGTCTTGCCGGTACCGGTGGCGCCGGTGACCAGGATCAGCCCCTGGTTGGCATGCAGCATCTTTTCCACCACTGGCGGCAGCCCGAGTTCCTTCATCGTCGGGATCTTCGGCGGAATCACGCGGAACACGCCGGCCACGCCGGTCATCTTGCGAAACAGGTTGACGCGGTAGCGGCCGCCGTCCTCGTCCACGTAGGAGAGATCCAGATCCTGACCCTGATCGAATTCGGCCTGCTGTTCCGGGGTCAGGATCTCGTAGATCAGATCGTGGAGTTCGTCGCGGCTCATTTCGCGATACTTGATGGGCTGCAGTTCCCCATGCAGGCGAATCATGGGCGGCGTGCCCACCGACAGATGAATGTCGGAACACCCCTGTTCGCGGCCGAGCTTGAGAAAGGCGTCGAGGCGGGCCATCAGGCGTATTGCTCCTGGTAGTAGGTTTCCAGATCCTTCTGCAGCGCGTCGATGGTCTGGTAGCGCTTCTCCGGATCGACGTGAATGGCGCGCATGATGATGGCATTCAGTTTTTCATCGATGTCCGGATTCTTCTCGCTGGCCGGGGGCGCCTTGCCCTCCACGTGCTTGAACAGCGTGGCCATGTGGTCCTTTTCCTTGTAGGGCGGCTTGCCGGTGAACATCTCGTAGATCACGATGCCCAGGCTGTAGATGTCGGTGCGGGTGTCGATGGCCCGGCCGCGGACCTGTTCCGGCGCCATGTAGGTGGGCGTGCCCACCAGGATGCCGCTCTTGGTGATGCGTGAACCGTCGCCCTGGCTGGCTGCGGCCGCCAGACCGAAGTCCACGACCTTCACCACGTCGTCCTTGTTGACCAGGATGTTGGCCGGCTTGATGTCGCGGTGCACCACGTTCAGGTGATGGGCCACCGACAGGCCCTTGCAGATGTCGATCAGCAGGCGCAGATTGCGCGAGAAGTCCCGGGTGCGCTTGGCGCGGATCTCCTGGGCCAGGGAATGGCTCTCGAAGTATTCCATGGAGATGGCGTAGGACTTGCCGATGGTGATGAAGTCGTAGATCCGGATCACGTTGGGATGGGTGATGCGTCGGGTAAAGCGCAGCTCGTGCACGAAACGCTGGATCACGCTCTCGTCGGCCGCCATGTGGGCGTTCAGGAACTTGAGAATGATCTGTTCCTGCACCATGGTGTCTTCCACCAGCATCACCACGCCGAAGGCGCCCTTGCCGACGGTGCGGATGACCTTGTAGCGATCGTCGAGCACGTCGCCGGGCTTGAGGTTGTCGGCATCGACGATGATCTCGGCCGTGGGCGTGGGGGCCGGTGCCGGGGTTTCCGCTTCGGCGGCCGGTGGCCGGCTGGCCACGCGGGTGGCATCGGACGCCTCGGTGTCCTCGGGCTCCGGTGCGCCGCCGCTGGCGAAGCGGGCCACCACGGTCTTCATGGTGGCATTGCCCACGTCGGCCACGTCGCGGTTGGCCCCGACCATGGCCTTGCGGATGGCTTCCTGTACCTGCTCGTAGTGTTCCTCGTCCGTGAGCTGTTGCAGGGCGCGCAAGGCTTCCTTCTTGGTCACGTCGTCGGGATGGTCGAGGACCTCGATGAGCGGTTCGATGGCGGCCGGATCACCCAGCTCGGCCAGGGCCTTGATGGCCACGCTGGCGGATTCGGGCTGTTCACGCAGCATGGCCACCAGTCCCGGAACCGCACGCTTGTCGCCGATCTTGGCCAGCGCATCGGCGGCCCGTTCGCGCACCCACCAGTCCTTGTCCTTGAGGGCCTGGACCAGATGGGTCACGGCGCGCTCGTCCTTGATGGCGTTGAGAATCTCGACAGCGGTGCGGCGCAGGAATTCGTCCTTGTCGTTGATGAGGCCGAGCACTGCTTCCACCACCTTGGGGCCACCGATGGATCCGAGGGCGTCTGCGGCGCGCACCTTCACCCACCAGTCCTGATCGCGCATGGCGTTCAGCAGATCCTTGATGGCCCGGGGATCGCCCACCTCGTTGAGCACTTCCACCGCAGCACGGCGAATGTATTCGGAGTCGTCCTGCAGGATGGGAATGAGATACTTGACCGTTTCCGGATCGCGGATCTGGATCAGGGTGTCGATGGCCTTGGCCTGCACGGTGAGATCGGGATCGCGCAGCAGTTGCACGATGGGCCGCGCGGGAATGTCGACCTTGAGCCGGCCCAGGCTTTCCAGGGCGATCTGGCGCACACCCTTGTGACTGTCCTTGAGCAGGGCGAGCAGGGCATCCCGCACCGGTTCGGTGGAGAAGCGGGCCAGGGTGCGGGCCACGTGCTGGCGGATCACCGGATCCTTGCTGCGGCTGTAGCGGATGAGATCCGGCACCATGTCCGGCTTGGCCACCTGGTCGAGTACGCGGAACACCATCTGGCGCACGTCCTTGTCCACCCGTTCGAGCAGGCCGAGCAGGGTCCGGGCGTTGAGGTCGTCCTTGCGTGCCAGGAGGATCTGCACCAGGGCGGCCTTGGGGATGTCCGGATCCTCGAACAGATCGTAGAGGCGATTGGGATCGTAGCTCTTCGCCTTGGCCAGCACCCGCATCACACCGGTGACGATGCGCTTGTCCTCGTCGGCCAGGCCATCGATGTAGTCGGGCAGGGTCTTGTCGTTGAGCAACTGGACCAGCAGGCCCTCGATGTGCGGGCTGCCAGGCGCATCGGCAAAGGCCTCGATGAGCTTGGGAATGGCGGCGCGGCCGGTGCTCTTGACCTTGCTCACCGCTTCCTTCAGTTCCTGCGGCGAGGCGTGCTGCGCACCGATCAGGACGGAAACGGCCTTGTTGACCTTGAAGGATCCAAGCAGACTCATGACCTTGCGTGTGGCTCCTCAGGCGCCTTCGCCGGGGCTGGTGACGTGGATGACATAGTTGCGGTTGACCAGGCAGATGCCGCCTTCGGGCAGGTGCAGGCGCAGGAAGCGCACCTCCGGGTGATTGAGATAGTCGAACAGCCGGGCCCGATCCGCCGGCAGGATTTCACGGATTTCGCCGCAGATCCGGCTGCCGTCCATGAGATCCAGGCAACAGGGCAGGATGGTGAGGTGATCGCCTTCGGATACCGGGCCATCATCGTATTCTACCCGGACGATGGCGCTGCGGTTGTAGAAACGCAGTTCGGCCGGATCCTCGCGATAGAGCACGATGAACGGCACGTCCTGGTTGAGCACCTCCTCGGGCCGTTCCGGTCCGGCGTGGTTGACGCTCTGTTCCCGCAGGAACAGGGAGCCGAGAACCCGGCCCTCCGGGTGGACCCACAGGCTCACCGGCTTGCGGATCTTGGGGATCTTCAGCTCCGGCTTGTCCACGCACGCTCCTTATATGATCATCCTGTCGATGACGGCATTATATCGGTATCACTAATATTTTGAAATTTTTATGTATTTTTCGGATCCCGTCATCCCGCCCGTGATCGAGTGTGCGCAATCCGGGCTGGCGTCGTCTCTAGTACATTGGTCATAATCCCCTTCTGGCGGCGGCGAAGCATGGTTCCCCTTGCAAGCTTGCGGAAAATAACGCAATCTTTTGTGACGACGGGGTTTTTCCGGTTGTCAGCCGCATCGATCCGCCCACATATCCACACCAACGACGGGTGCATGGCTTGCCCGAACTGATTGTCAGACGGGGTCCCGACTCCGGCGCGCGCGCCAGGATCGGCGATGAACTGCTCATCGGCCGATCCGCGCGACTGGGTTCGGGGCTGCATGAAAACTTCCTCAGTCTTTCCGACGCCGAGATCAGCCGCCGTCATGTGCGCATCTTCCGCGAAGGGGACAGCTATTTCGTGGAGGATCTGGGTTCCACCAATGGCACCTTGATGCGGGGCCGCTTCATTCGTCCGGGCCAGATCCTCGCGCTGGAGGATGGTGACGAGATTTTCCTGGGCAACAGCCAGGCCGTGTTTCGCCTGCGCGCCGGCACCGACAGCCAGGTGGCCGATATCGATCTGGCCGCGGGCATCAGCGGCGAGGACGGGCTGGAGATGCTCTCGGGCCAGGACTTCCAGCCGGAGGTCAGCATGGTGGTCGATGCCTCGCGGCTGCTGCAACGTCTGCGCGGCGCCGATCGGGAAGAAACCCCGGTTGCCGACGAGGTCCTGGTCAAGCGCATGCAGGCCATTGTCCAGGTGAGCGTGGCCCTGGGCGCCATCACCGACCGCAACGAGCTGTTCCGGCGTATCGCCGAACTGCTGTTCGACATCTTCGACGGCGCGGATCGGGCCTTCGTGGTGGCCTTGGATCGCAAGCGCAACAAGCTGCGCACGCTGGTCCGGCGTTCACGGGAAGGGGAGATCGCCAGCCGGGATTTCGCCCTTTCCCGAACCATCGCCAAACAGGTCATGGAGGAGGGCAAGGCCCTGCTGCTGATGGATGCCCAGGGCGATCACCGGTTCGCCAGCCGCGATTCGGTGATGAACCTGGCCATTCGCAGCGTCATGTGCGCGCCCCTGCTGCACGAGGAGGAGGTGCTGGGCCTCATTCAGGTGGACACCCGACGGGGACCGGAGGCCTTCTCCAGCGAGGATCTGGAAATCCTCACCGGCATCTCCGCCCAGGTGGCCATCGCCATGAAGAACACCAGTCTCTACGAGGACATCGAGGGACTGTTCGAGGGTTTCGTCAAGGCGTCGGTGCAGGCCATCGAAGCGCGGGATCCCACCACCGCCGGCCATTCCTTCCGCGTCGCCGACTATACCGAGCAACTGGCCATTGCCGTGGATCGGGCCGATCTGCCGGCGGTCCGCGCGGTGAAGTTCGATCGGGAGCAGATCCAGGAGATCCGCTATGCAGCCCTGTTGCACGACTTCGGCAAGGTGGGCGTGCGCGAGCGGGTCCTGACCAAGGCCAAGAAGCTCTATCCCTACGAACTGCGTGAACTGCGGCTGCGCTTCCAGTACGCCAAGGCCTGCCTGGAGCGCAAGGCCTGGCTCGACCTGCTCAACCTGTCGGAGGCCGGGGAGATGAGCCCGGAGGAATTCCGCGCCCACCGTGCGCAGGTGGAAGCCGGCGTGCGCGAAGAGATCCGCAAGCTGGACCGGTTCCTCGAGACCATCGTCGAGGTCAACGAGCCCGACTACTACTACGACAAGAACACCGGTCGCCTGCAGGAAATCCACGACTATCGCTTCCGCGATCGGGAAGGCGAATCACTGCCGTTGCTCGGCGACTACGAATTCTCGGTGCTCAGCTTCGCCCATGGCAGTCTCAACCCGGAGGAGCGGCGAGAGATCGAATCCCATGTCAGCCACACCTTCGAATTCCTCAGCCTGATTCCGTGGACCCGGCCGCTGGCCCGCATTCCCGAGATTGCCCATGCGCACCATGAAAAACTCGACGGCACCGGCTATCCGCTGGGGTTGAGCGCCGATGAGATTCCGGTCCAGTCGAAGATCATGGCCATCGCCGACATCTATGACGCCCTGACCGCTGGCGATCGTCCCTATCGTGAAGGCATCTCCTCCGATCTGGCGCTGAATATCCTCGAAAACGAGGTCAAGGAAGGAAAACTGGACGGGGATCTGTTCAAGGTCTTCGTCGATTCCGAAGCCTATCGTTCCCGGCTGGGCTGATTAGCCCCCCAGTCAGATGGTCCTCAGGGCACGAAGCGGCCGGCGCCCGAATAGTGCCGTCGCCAGTAGGGATCGTCGAGTCGCGCGGTGGTGACCTTCCGGCCCGAGGAGGGGGCATGGATGAAACGGCCATCGCCGAGATAGATGCCCACATGGGAAATGCGGCGGCCGTCGATGCGGAAGAAGACCAAATCTCCGGGCCGCAGACGCCGGCGGGAGACCGGTTTCGAAGCGTTGTACTGGGCCCGGGCGGTGCGCGGGACGTCGATGCCGGCCTGACGATGGGTGTACTGCACCAGGCCGCTGCAGTCGAAACCTTCCCGCGGCGAGCGGCC
>JALVBM010000451.1 GCA_027010665.1 Chromatiales bacterium | reverse complement strand
TGTGCTTCCTTCTCCGCAGCGGCCACCTTTTTCCGCAGCTTCTTCAAGTCCTTGTATTCCGGATAGTTCAACTCCAGCACCTTCAGCGCGTCCTGCGCCAGGTCGTTCAGCCCCATTTCCACGTAGGCATTGACCATCGCCGCCAGGGCCCGGGGCACGGCGGCGGTGCCCTGATAGTTTTCGAGCACGTACTTGGCGCGGTTGGCCACGGCCACGAAGGCGCTGCGGCGGGTGTAGTAGTCGATCACGAACAGTTCGTATTCGGCCAGGCCCTCGCGGATGCGATACATGCGGGCGATGGCGTCGTCGGCGTACTTGCTGTCGGGGAAGCGCCTGACCAGCTCGCTGAAGAAGCGGAAGGCCCGCCGGGCCGACTTGGGATCCCGCTCGTTGGGATTCTGCTTGAAGATCTTGTTGATGAAAGACTGATCCGAGTCATAGGCGGCCAGCCCCCGGAGATAATAGGCGTAATCAACCTTGGGGTGATTGGGGTGCAGCTTGATGAAGCGCTCGGCCGAGAGAATGGCCGATTCGGGTTCGTTGGCCTTGTAGTAGGCGTAGGCCACTTCCAGCTGGGCCTGTTCGGCATAGGGGCCGTAGGGATAGCGGGCCTCCAGTTTCTCGAACCACTGGGCGGCCGCCTCGTATTCCTTGTTCTCCAGCTTCTCGTGGGCCTCGGCATAGATCTCGGCCGGGCTCATGCCGGCGGTCTCGTCTTCCTCGGTGCTGGCGCAGCCGCCGAGCACGAAAGACAGCAACAGGAAGGGCAGAAGCAGGCGCAGGGACATGGGAAGACCGGCGATGAAGGGAAAACGGCCCGCAGTATACCCGCTCGCGGCGGGATTTGAAAAAGCCCGCCATCCCGGCTGCGGCGCCGGTCGGGTATCATGCCCTTTTGCCTCCTCGAGCCCATGAGCGAATCCGAAACCGACAACCGGCAGGCGCAGGTCGTTCCCGACGAGCTGGCCGGCCTGCGCCTGGATCAGGCCCTGGCCCGACTGTTTCCCGCCTATTCCCGCTCCCGGCTGGTCGCCTGGCTGAAGGAAGGCCGGATCGCGGTGGACGGTGCCCGCTGGCGGGCCCGGGACAAGGTGCTCGGCGGCGAGCGGATCGTGCTCGACGCCGTGCTGGCGGAGGCCGGCGACTGGCAGGCCGAAGCCATTCCCCTGAACATCGTCTACGAGGATGCGGATCTCATCGTCATCGATAAGCCGGCGGGCCTGGTGGTCCACCCGGCGGCGGGCAATCCGTCCGGCACCCTGCTCAATGCCCTTCTGCATCACGATCCGGCACTGGCGAAACTGCCCCGCGCGGGCATCGTCCACCGTCTGGACAAGGACACCACCGGCCTGCTGGTCGTGGCCCGCAGCCTGCCGGCCCAGACCTCGCTGGTCAACCAGCTCCAGGCCCGCAGCCTGCTGCGCGAATATCAGGCCGTGGTCACCGGCGTGCTGGTCTCCGGCGGCACGGTGGATGCGCCCATCGGTCGTCATCCGGTGCAGCGCAAGCGCATGGCCGTGACGCCCGGCGGTAAGCCGGCCGTGACCCATTACCGGGTGGTGGAGCGCTTTCGCGCCCACACCTGGGTGCGCTGCCGGCTGGAGACGGGACGAACCCATCAGATCCGGGTGCACATGGCGCACATCCAGCACCCGCTGGTCGGGGATCCCGTATACGGCGGCCGTCTGCGGCTGCCCCCGGGCTGCAGCGAAGCGCTGGCCGAAGTGTTGCGGGGATTCCGCCGTCAGGCGCTGCACGCCGGCCGCCTGGGGCTGGTCCACCCGGAAACGGGCGAAGCGATGGAATGGACCTCGCCGTTGCCCGACGACATGCGC
>JALVBM010000450.1 GCA_027010665.1 Chromatiales bacterium | reverse complement strand
CTGGCGATGGGGAATCCGGCCTCGATCACGTCCACGTGCATCTTTTCGAGGGCCCGGGCGATACGCACCTTCTCGTCCAGGGTCATGGACGCGCCGGGGCTCTGTTCGCCGTCGCGCAGGGTGGTATCGAAAATGATCAACTTGTCAGACATGGCATTCTCCGCAATGAGCCCGATTATGACACGGGCGTTGTGCAAATCTCATCCTCCCTTGGGGAGGGGTGCTGATGTTCGATTGAGGTGCGCCATGACCCCGGCGCAGGGTGTGATTCGTCTGCCCCTCAGGGCAGCAGTCGCAGATCGAGCAGGAGAACAGAGGCACGCCAGCCGGCCCGGGCGGGCTGGCGGAAGGAAGCGCTTTGGCTGGCGATGTGCGTCATGGTCGAAAACGAATTGGACTCAGTCCAACTATAGCGGCTGTTCAGGGATTTTCCAAGTCCTGCTTTCCGGCCCGCTTGGCGGCCCGCCGCTCGGCCCGCCGGCGGCGCAGTTGCCACAGGGTGAGCACGGGTCCGGAGAGGGCGTAGATAAGAAAGGCGCCGAACAGCACCAGCGGCGGGTTGACCGACACCAGCACGATGATCAGTACGGCCAACAGGATGGCCACGAAGGGCACCTTGTCGCGCAGATTGATGCCCTTGAAGCTGTAGTAGCGGATGTTGCTGACCATCAGCAGGCCGGCCAGCACCGTGACGACGAAGGTGGTCGCGGCGGCGCCGGGACCGCTGAAACCGATGGTGTCGCCGGTCCACACCAGGCCGCTGACGATGGCCGCCGCCGACGGACTGGCCAGCCCCTGGAAGTAGCGCTTGTCGGCGATCCCCACCTGGGTATTGAAACGGGCCAGGCGCAGCGCCGCCCCGGCGGTGTAGACGAAGGCCGCCAGCCAGCCCAGCTTGCCCAGATCGGAAAGCGCCCACTGGTAGGCCACCAGGGCCGGCGCCACGCCGAAGGAGACCATGTCGGCCAGGCTGTCGTACTCGGCGCCGAAGTCGCTCTGGGTGTTGGTCAGGCGCGCCACCCGGCCGTCCAGCCCGTCGAGCAGCATGGCCACGAACACCGCCACCGCCGCCGCCTCGAAGTGCTGGTTCATGCCGGCGATCACGGCATAGAAGCCGGCGAACAGCGCCGCCGTGGTGAACAGGTTGGGCAGCAGGTAGATGCCGCGCCGACGGCGCCGGGGGCGGGGATTTTCCGTTTCGTGGTTCACCGGGCTCCTCCGGAAGGGGGACACAAGTCCCAAGTGCAAGTGGCGAGGGCCGAGTGACGAGGGCCGAGGAAAAACCCCGGATGATTGACTTCGGGGCGATTAATCCATGGCCCTCGTGTGTCGGTTTCGTTCATCGCGGCTGAGCGCCGCTCCTACAGGGAGATGGCAAAACGCCCTCAGTTCTTCTCCCGATCCACCAGCTTGTTGGCGCTGATCCAGGGCATCATGGCGCGCAGGCGGGCACCGACCTTTTCGATCTCGTGCTCGGCGTTGAGGCGGCGGTGGGCGGTCATCTCGGGGTAGTTGGTCTGCCCTTCGAGGATGAAGCGCTTGGCGTATTCGCCGGTCTGGATGTTGTGCAGGGCCTCGCGCATGGCCTGGCGGCTCTGCTCGTTGATGACCTTGGGGCCGGTGACGTATTCGCCGTACTCCGCGTTGTTGGAGATGGAGTAGTTCATGTTGGCGATGCCGCCCTCGTACATCAGATCCACGATCAGCTTCAGCTCGTGCAGGCATTCGAAGTAGGCCATCTCCGGCGCGTAGCCCGCTTCCACCAGGGTCTCGAAACCGGCCTTGACCAGTTCCACGGCACCGCCGCAGAGCACCGCCTGCTCGCCGAACAGGTCGGTCTCGGTCTCGTCCTTGAAGGTGGTTTCGATGATGCCGGTGCGGCCGCCCCCGATGGCGGAGGCATAGGACAGGGCGGTGGCCTTGGCCTTGCCGGAGGCGTCCTGGAACACGGCGATCAGATCGGGAATGCCGCCGCCCTTGACGAACTCGGAGCGCACGGTATGACCCGGCGCCTTGGGGGCGATCATGATCACGTCCAGATCCTTGCGTGGCACGATCTGGTTGTAGTGGATGGAGAAGCCGTGGGCGAAGGCCAGGGTCGCGCCCTGCTTCAGGTTCGGCGCGATCTCCTTGCGATAGAGCACGGCCTGGAACTCGTCCGGGGTGAGGATCATCACCAGATCGGCATCCATGACCGCTTCGGGCACGGACTTGACGGTCAGGCCGGCGGCCTCGGCCTTGGCCGCGGAGGCCGAGCCCTCGCGCAGGGCCACGGTGACATCGACGCCCGAGTCCTTGAGGTTGTTGGCGTGGGCGTGGCCCTGGGAGCCGTAACCGACGATGGTGACCTTCATGCCCTTGATGATGGAGAGGTCGCAGTCTTTGTCGTAATAGATGTTCATGGGATGGTTCCTGTTTCTTCTGATTCGTGAAAAGGGAAAGTCGGTCAGACGTGCAGCGTGCGCTCGCCGCGGGCCACGCCGGTGGTGCCGGAGCGCACCGTCTCGAGGATGGCGCCGGGGCCGAGGGCATCGATGAAGGCATCGAGCTTCTGACCGTTGCCGGTCAGCTCCACGATGTAGGTTTCGTCACTCACGTCGAGAATGCGGCCGTGGAAGATGTCGGCCAGGCGCTTGATCTCCTCGCGCCGGGACGGATTGTCGGCACGCACCTTGATCAGCATCAGCTCCCGTTCCAGGTGCCGGCCCTCGGTGATGTCGGCCAGCTTGACCACGTCGATCAGCTTGTTGAGCTGCTTGGTGATCTGCTCGATGATGGCCTCGGAGCCGCGGGTGACGATGGTCATGCGCGACAGGCTCGGATCCTCGGTGGGGGCCACGGTCAGGGATTCGATGTTGTAGCCGCGGGCCGAGAACAGCCCGGCCACCCGCGACAGCGCGCCCGCCTCGTTTTCCATCAACAGCGAAATGATGTGTCGCATCAGGCCAGCTCCCTCTCGTGCATTTCATGATGCCCCTTGCCGGCGGCGATCATGGGATAGACGTTCTCGGTCTGATCGGTGATGAAGTCCATGAACACCAGGCGATCCTTCATGGCGAAGGCCTCGCGCAGCGCGCCTTCCACGTCCTCCGGCTTCTCGATGCGCATGCCCACATGGCCGTAGCTCTCGGCCAGCTTGAGGAAGTCGGGCAGCGCGTCCATGTAGGAATGGGAATAGCGGCTCTCGTAGAACAGTTCCTGCCACTGGCGCACCATGCCCATGTAGCGGTTGTTCAGGTTGACGATCTTCACCGGCAGCATGTACTGCAGGGCGGTGGACAGCTCCTGGATGCACATCTGGATGCTGGCCTCGCCGGTGACGCAGGCCACGGTGGCATCGGGATGGGCGATCTGCACGCCCAGCGCCGCCGGCAGGCCGAAGCCCATGGTGCCGAGTCCGCCGGAATTGATCCAGCGCCGGGGCTGGTCGAACTTGTAGAACTGGGCGGTGAACATCTGGTGCTGGCCCACGTCGGAGGTGACGAAGGCATCGCCGCCGGTGACCTCCCAGAGCTTCTCGATCACGTACTGGGGCTTGATCAGGGCGCTGTTGCGGTCGTAGCGCAGACAGTCCTTGGCCCGCCATTGTTCGATCTGCTCCCACCAGCGCTTGAGGGCGGCCTCGTCCGGCTTTTTCTTGCTGGCCTCGATGACCCGGTTCATGTCGGCCAGCACGTGCTTGATGTCGCCGACGATGGGCACGTCCACCCGCACGTTCTTGGAGATGGACGAGGGATCGATGTCGATATGGATGATCTTCGCCTCGGGACAGAACTGCTTGACGTCGCCGGTGACCCGGTCGTCGAAGCGGGCGCCGATGGCGATCAGCACGTCGCACTCGTGCATGGCCATGTTGGCCTCGTAGGTGCCGTGCATGCCGAGCATGCCCAGGAACTGCCGATCGGTACCCGGATAGGCGCCCAGCCCCATCAGGGTGTTGGTAATGGGATAGCCCAGGGTGCGGGTGAACTTGACCAGTTCCTCCGAACCGTCACCGAGCACCACGCCGCCGCCGGTGTAGATCATCGGCCGCCTGGCATCGAGAATCATGTCCACGGCGCGGTTGATCTGGCCGGTGTGGCCCCTGACCGTGGGATTGTAGGAACGCATCTCGATGCGATCCGGATAGGCGTAGTCGATCTTGATGTTGGGATCGGTGACGTTCTTGGGGATGTCCACCACCACCGGGCCGGGCCGGCCGGTGGTGGCGATGTAGAAGGCCTTCTTCAGGGTTTCGGCCAGATCCTCGAGGTTGCGCACCAGGAAGTTGTGCTTCACGCAGGGGCGGGTGATGCCGACCGCGTCGACCTCCTGGAAGGCATCGGAGCCGATGAAGGGGGTGGCCACCTGGCCGGTGAGCACCACCAGCGGGATGGAATCCATGTAGGCGGTGGCGATGCCGGTGACGGCGTTGGTGGCGCCGGGCCCGGAGGTCACCAGGGCCACGCCGGGCTTGCCGGTGGAACGGGCGTAGCCGTCGGCGGCGTGCACGGCGCCCTGCTCGTGCCGCACCAGGATGTGGCGCAGCTCTTCCTGCTGGAAGATGGCATCGTAGATATGCAGGACCGCGCCCCCCGGATAGCCGAAGACGTGCTCGACGCCTTCGTCCTTGAGGAACTGGACAACGATTTCCGCACCGCTGAGTTTCACCGTGACTGTCTCCCGAATGAGTCCGAACCGGCGATTTGACCGGTTTCACGCAACCTGCGCGTGAAACCATCTATTATAAGCAGCATACCGTGGTAAATGCACACCTTTGGCCGAGCCTGGCGACTTTTCGCCGCAAATCCCTGCCGGATGCGCGGACAATCGCGGTGCTCCCTTGCAAGCAGTTGAATTATCACTTACTTTTCAGGGGAAATTCCGGCAAGCCCCGGACCGGCCCAACCCAACCGATGGACAATCCATGATGCACGCCCGCCCTGCCCTGCTCTTCGTCCTGCTGCTGCTCGCCACCCCCCTCCAGGCCGTCACCTACAAGTGGGTGGACGAGAACGGCACCGTCGTCTATTCCCAGAGCCGCCCGCCGTCCGGCGTGCCCTACGAGACCATCGACACCGGCCGCCCCCGCCCGCCCGCCAGCACGCCCAGGCCGAAATCCCGCTCTTCCTTCCTCGAGCAGGTGGAGAAGGAAAAGGCCGCGAAAAAGAAGGAAGGCATCATTCAGAGCGAGATGGAAAAGGGCGCCGATGCCCGCCGGAAGAATTGCGAGGCGGCACGCAAGAACCTCCAGACCTACACCGCCCACAAGCGCATCCGCCAGAAGGATGGCAGCGTGGTGCGCCTCGACGACGATGAACGCCTGAAGAAGATCGAGGAAGCCAAGGAAGCCATCAAGGAATTCTGCGACTGACCGTCCCGGAGATCGCCCATGCCCTATCTGCTCATCCAGACCAACCGCACCGTGGCCGAGACCGAACGGGACGCGCTGCTGAAGGCGGCCTCCCGCACCGTGGCCGAGGCCCTGGGCAAGCCCGAACGCTACGTCATGGTGGCACTGCAGGACACCACGCCCATGCTGTTCGCCGGCGAGGATTCGCCGCTGGCCTATCTGGAACTGAAGAGCATCGGCCTGCCCGAATCCCGCACGGCCGAGCTGTCGCAAATCCTGTGCGATTTCATCGCCAGCCGACTGGACGTGCCGACCGATCGCGTCTATATCGAATTCGCCGACGCCCCGCGTGCCTTCTGGGGCTGGAACGGCGGCACGTTCTAGTTTCCGGCGCCGGA
>JALVBM010000449.1 GCA_027010665.1 Chromatiales bacterium | reverse complement strand
AAATCCTGTGCGATTTCATCGCCAGCCGACTGGACGTGCCGACCGATCGCGTCTATATCGAATTCGCCGACGCCCCGCGTGCCTTCTGGGGCTGGAACGGCGGCACGTTCTAGTTTCCGGCGCCGGAAACAGGGACGAGTGACGAGGGACGAGTGGCGAGGGGGGTGGTTATCCGGATTCCCCGTCGTCCTGCGTAGGACTACGCCAATCCGCTAAATAGCTATTCCACATATCAGACCCGTTCCGGATAACTGGAAGGAGCCACCGGGTCGGGGGAGGCTTGTACCAGTCCCTGGATGGTCTGGTATTCGGAACTTCTATTTTTGGGTGGTGCGGAATCCGGAACAGTTCTCTAGAATTGGCGGCCCATTCAATCATCACCGGAAACCTCATCCATGCGTACCTCCCGTCTGCTGCTCGCCACCGTCAAGGAAGTTCCCGCCGATGCGGAAATCGTCAGTCATCAGCTCATGCTGCGCGCCGGCATGGTGCGGCGGCTGGCCGCCGGCCTCTATACCTGGCTGCCGCTGGGGCTGCGCGTGCTGCGCAAGGTGGAACGCATCGTGCGCGAGGAGATGGACGCCGCCGGCGCCCAGGAACTGCTGATGCCGATGGTCCAGCCGGCGGAGTTGTGGCAGGAATCGGGCCGCTGGGAACAGTACGGCCCCGAACTGCTGCGCTTCGAGGATCGCCACGGCCGGGAATTCTGCCTGGGGCCGACCCACGAGGAAGTAATCACCGATCTGGTCCGCAAGGAAATCCGCAGCTACCGGCAACTGCCGGCCAACTTTTACCAGATCCAGACCAAGTTCCGGGACGAGATCCGTCCCCGCTTCGGCGTGATGCGCGCCCGCGAGTTCCTCATGAAGGACGCCTACTCCTTCCATCTGGATCAGGCCTCCCTGGACGAGACCTACCAGGCGATGCACGACACCTACTGCCGGATCTTCACCCGCCTGGGGCTCGACTTCCGGCCGGTGCGGGCCGACACCGGCAGCATCGGCGGCAGCCTCTCCCACGAGTTCCACGTCCTGGCCGAGTCGGGCGAGGACGCCATCGCCTTTTCCACCGAATCCGACTATGCGGCCAACGTGGAACTGGCCGAGGCCTTACCGCCGGCCGAACCCCGCCCGGCGCCGGGCGAGTCCCTGCAGGAAGTCGAGACCCCCGATCAGCACAGCATCGAGGAGGTCAGCGCCTTCCTCGGCGTGCCGCCCGAGCGCTGTCTGAAGACCCTGATGGTCGAGGGGGCCGAGGGCGGCGTGGTGGCCCTGGTGTTGCGCGGCGATCACGAACTCAACGCCGTGAAGGCCGAGAAGCTGGCGGCAATAAAGAGTCCCCTGACCTTCGCCAGCGAGGCACAGGTGCGCGAGGCCGCCGGTGCCGGACCGGGTTCCATCGGCCCGGTGGGCCTGAAGGTACCCGTGATCGCCGATCACGCCGCCCTGGCGGTGGCCGATTTCGTCTGCGGCGCCAACCGCGACGGCTGGCACCTGAAGGGCGTGAACTGGGGCCGGGATCTGCCGGAACCCGAGGCCGCCGACATCCGCAACGTGGTGGCCGGCGATCCCAGCCCCGACGGCAAGGGCGTGCTGGACATCAAGCGCGGCATCGAGGTGGGCCACATCTTCCAGCTCGGCAGGAAATACAGCGAGGCCATGCATGCCACGGTACTGGACGAGCAGGGCAAGTCCGTGGTCATGACCATGGGCTGCTACGGCATCGGCGTCTCCCGGGTGGTGGCCGCCGCCATCGAACAGAACCACGACGACCGGGGCATCATCTGGCCCGACGCCATCGCCCCCTATCAGGTGGCGCTGCTGCCCATGAACATGCACAAGTCCGAACGGCTGCGCGAGGCGGTGGAGGCACTATACTCGAAACTGCAGGCCGCCGGCTTCGAGGTTCTGCTCGACGATCGCAAGGAACGCCCGGGCGTGATGTTCGCCGACATGGAGCTGATCGGCATCCCTCATCGCCTGGTACTCGGCGAGCGCGGCCTGGACAAGGGCCTGATCGAATACAAGGGCCGCCGCGACAGCGAGAGCCAGGATGTACCGATCGAAGCCGTAGAGACGTTCCTGAAGGAACGCATCGACGGTAGTGGCGAGTGACGAAGGACGAGTAGCCAGGAACCGGTAACGATGTGAGCGTCTCGGAATTATCCTGATGCAAATTTTATGTAGGAGCGGCGCGAGCCGCGATGAAGTATTTTTTCGCGGCTTGCGCCGCTCCTACAGATTGTAACCGGCAAATTTCAGTCAGGATAATCATGAGACGTTTAATATTCAGGAACCAGGAACGAGATAGCCGTTCCAGATTTTCGAACACGGTGAGCTAAAGGTTGCCGCAGCGCGAATGGCCATGTGCATGACAAGACCGGCACTATTCCTGTTTGCCCTGTTTTGGCTTTTGCCGGGCCTGGCGGCGACCGATGCCGTGGACCCGGAACTGCGGGCGGCGCTGAAACAGGCCATCGAGGCCAGTGACAGTTTCGGGGATCGTTTCGAGGCGGAAGTCTGGCTGGTGGACATGTCCACCCGGCTGGCGCCGACCATTCCCGATCCGGAGAAGCGTCTGCGCCTGTTGCGCATGATCCACCAGGAGGCCACCCGCGCCGGCCTGATCCCGGAACTGGTGCTGGCGGTAATCGAAGTGGAGAGCAACTTCAACCAGTTCGCCATCTCCCGGGCCGGCGCCATCGGCCTGATGCAGGTGATGCCCTTCTGGCTCAAGGAGATCGGCCATCCCGAGGACAACCTCTTCGACGCCCGCACCAACCTGCGCCTGGGCACCACCATCCTCAAGTACTATCTGGACAGGGAAGACGGCAACCTCACCCGCGCCCTGGCCCGCTACAACGGCAGCCTGGGCAGTTATCGCTATACCAACAAGGTGTTCGAAGCGTTGCGGGTGAAGTGGCGACGGTTCTGAACGAACTTCGTTGCAGGGTGGGGTGGAAGTAACACGGAGGACACGGAGGCACGGAGATCACGGAGAGATATCTTTTTGACATTCGGCAAACGCTTTTGCTGAATTCATCATCGAAGCGGCATCGTCTATGAATTCGCCAGGGGATACGGACAACAAATATATTCCCTCTGTGTCCTCCGTGCCTCCGTGCTCTCCGTGTTCATGACACTCCCCCTGGCTCGAAGCCGTCACCCGGTCGTGAACGACGAGGGCAATGGCATCTCGATCGTTTCGCAGTCGACCGATTCCACCCGGGCGGCGGGTGGGCCTTGCCAGAGCCAGCGGCAGAGGGCTTCCACCGCTTCGGCGGGGCCGCAGGCCAGGACTTCCACGCGGCCGTCGGGCAGGTTGATGGCATGGCCGGTGATGCCCCGTTGGCGGGCCTGTTCGCGGGTGGTTGCGCGGTAGAACACGCCCTGCACCCGCCCACTGACGAGACAGCGACGGCAGATCGTCATGGCAACCGGATATCGGCCTTCTGGCCGGCCAGCCAGTCTGCGCCCTTGCGCGGGAGGCGCACGGCGATACGGTAACGCCCCGGTTTTTCACCGCCCAGTGGTGCCACGGCCACCAGTTGGCCGGTGCGCCGGAGATTGCCGATGGTGACGATCAGTTCCTGATCCAGGGTCAGCTTCGCGGCCTGCTCGGCGTCCACCTCGGCCACCGCCAGCAGGGTGTCTTCCGCCGCCACCCGCAGGACCGGCGTGGGTCGCAGATCGGCGACCACGGTCTGTCCGATTTCGACCTCGCGCGCCAGTACCCGCAGCGCGAACGGCGCCCGCAGGTTGCTGTATTCCCGCGCCAGCCGCGCCGCGGTCAGTTCGGCCCGGGCGGCTTCATAGTCGGCCCGGGCGGCGATGAAATCGTTCTTCTTCAGTTGCAGTTCGTGTTCCGAGAGCACGGTGCGATCGTAGAGTTCCTCGGCCCGTTCCAGTTCCCGCCGGGCCTCGGCCAGCACCGCCTCGAGCTTGCCCAGTTTCGCCTCCAGCGCATCGATGCGGTTGCGAAAGGGCCGCTGATCAAGCTGCACCATCAGGGCTCCCCTGGCCACCTTGTCGCCGGGCCGGACCTCGAGCCGGGTCACCACGCCCTTGACCGGCATGCTGAGCACGGTTTCCCGATCCCAGTCGAGCGTCGCTTCCAGGGCGGCCGCGTTCGCGACCAGCAACAAGCCGCCGAGCAGGCCACAGTGGCGAACGAATTTGCGTCGGTTCATGGTTTCGATTCCTCTGCGGAATTCGTCGGGGTCTCCTCCCCGGCCGGGGAACGACCCAGCAGCAGATCCAGTTGTTCCCAGGCCAGGGCGATTTCGAACTCGGTCTTCAGGACATCGCGTTCCGTCTCGGTCAGACGGACCATGGCATCACCGAGATCGGTCTTCACTTCGAGTTCGTACAGGGCGCGGCTGCGATCGAGATAGAGTTCGCGGTACTCGCTGGCCGTCGTCATTTCCTCGCGCTGGATGCGCAGCGCATCCAGTCGCAACCAGAGTTCGAGTACCTGCTGGCGAACCTGCTCCTCGGCGTCGGCCAGTTCCGCCTGCAACCGATAAACCTCGGCGCGTTCGCGCGCCACCGCGGCATCGGTCCGCCCGCCCGTCGTGATTGGCACCTGCAGATTCAGCTCCACACGCCAGTTGTCGTAACCGGCACGCGGGCGGCTGTACTTGTTGGCCTCGGCGCGGGCGTCGAGGAAGGGATAGTCACCGGCCCGGACGCTGTCGACCCGCTCCCGGGCAGCCGCCAGGGCCTTGCGCAGGGCCTGCAGTCCCCGGTTGTCGGCCAGGGCCCTGGCCTGCAGTTCCTCCACCGGGGGGAGTTTCCGTTGCACCTGGGGCAGCGAGATCGGTCGCTCCACGTTGGCCGGCAGTTGCCCGGGCAGCCCCATGGCGAAGGCCAGCCGGGACCGGGTCAGCCGCTGGCGGTTCTGGCTCTCGAACCGCTTCCGTCGAACCCGCTGATATTCGGTTTCCTTTTCCAGCACCGCGATGTCCGAAACCTGACCCAGTTCATGCCGATCCCGCAGCCTGTCGAGCGCCACGTAGACCACGGCCATCTCCTCGTTGTAACGGGCGAATTCCAGGTCGGCCATGAGCACGTCGAAGAAACGTTGCAGGATGTCGATACGCCGCTGCTGACGGGTCTCGTCGAGCAACAGTCGCCGGCTTGAAACATCGAGTTCGGCGGCCGTGACCGCGGCATCACTGCGTCCGAAGTCGTACAGCCGCTTGGCGAGAAAGATCCCGAGCCGGTTGTCGTCGTTGGTATAGCCGGGATATTTGACCAGCGGATCGGTGTAACGCAGGCGTGCCTCGATCCACGATTGCACACCGGTCCGGGCCTGGGCATCGAGGGCCTCGGCCATGGCGGCATCGAGCTCGGCCTGCCCGGCCTGCAGGCGCGGGTGGGGATGGTCTGCGAACGTCAGGGCGGTCTCCAGGGTCAGGGGATCGGGCATCACGTCGGGCACCGGTGATGTCGCGGCACCGGCCAGCGAAGCCTGTATCAACAGGCCAATCCAGCCGGCATGCCTGGCCATCCGCCCCAGCATTGGCTAGCGCCCTTGGGCCGACTTCACGCCCTTGCGCTTCATGCGCTTGAAACGGGTGAAGGACATCTTGCGGTAATGGCCTTCGGCCACGTATTCCCCGAGCCACAGGAACTCCTCGACCCCCTTCGTGCGCCCTGTAAAGCGATGCACGAGCTTGCCGTCGAGATCGAAGAAGGCCAGCACCGGTGTCGCCCGCACCCGGTACTGCCTGAAGGCAAAGTCCTTCATGGTGGTCGGCCGCCCCTGGAAATCGACGATCTCCACGTCACCCTCGATGTCCACCGCAAAATTGAGAAAGTGCTTGCGATAGTATTCCTGTACCGCGGGCTGGTTGAGCACATGGGTCTTCATGTAATGGCAGAAGGGGCATTCGTCCATTTCGAAGAAGATGAAGATCCCCTGCTTGCCCTCCTCACGCGCGCGTTGCAGCTCTTCCTGAAAATCACCGAAAGTATCGTCGAAGAAATGGGTGTAGGGATCCCGCGGGGGCTGGGCCGAAAGGCTGCCCACGCTGGCAAGCATCAGGCAGGCGAGAAGGAATGCCCGGCGTCGCATGTCAGTCTCCCCCGGACTTCACGGGCAACCGGGTCTTGTGGTCCTCGCCGGCATGGCTCAGGAACAGGGCCAGGCCGATGAGGGCAATGGATCCGGCCAGGGCCAGCAGTTGTGTGGTGTCGGCATAGTCCATGCGCACGGCGTGCTCGAAGAACTTGACCACCAGAATCATGAAGATGACCTTGATCAGACGCGCCTTGAGATCGTCCAGGCTGTTGATCACCATCACCTTGGACGAGGTCTCGGCGCCCTCGGCTTCGTCGATCTTGCTGACGAACAGCTCATACAACCCCAGCGAGAAGATCAGCATGACGGTGGCCAGCAGATAGCCGTCCACGGCCTCGACCACGTGGGTCAGGAACACCGAACGCATCTCGGCCCGTTCGGCCGCCGTGAGCGCGGGTGAGGCGTACTCGCCGATGTGGCTGAGCATGTACCACACGTCCACGGTGGTCACGTAGAAGATGCCGAAGCCGGTGAGCAGGCTGGCCACTACGGCAAACAGGACGACCAGTCGGCTGCGCCAGAGAAAGGCTTCGAACAGGGCTTCAATCTTGTTCATGGTTTGCTCTGCCTGGAGACACGAAACCCGGTACCGTCATCCGGACCGGTTCCAGAGTTCGATATCCTACCATCAAATTTCATGCGCCGAACCACTGGACAGGGAACCGCTTGCCCGGGAATCCACAAAGCAAAAGGCCCGCCAGAGGCGGGCCTTTTGCGCATGTTGCCAGGAATCGTTTACTGGGCGAGATATGCCATGTCCGACTCTTCCACCACGCCCAGCGCCCAGCTGCCGCGGGTCTTGGCATGGCGGATGGCGGCATCCACTTCAGCGGCCGAGGGATTGGTGTTGATGGTGAACACCTGGCCGGGATAGATCAAATCGGCATCCTTGATCTTGTCGCTGTTGGCCTTGTAGATGAGCGGCCATTCGTAGGGATTGCCGTAGATGGTGGGCTTGGCGGAAATGTCCCAGAGGTTGTCGCCCCGAACCACCTCATAGGTGCTGCTGGCACCGGTTTCGGCCACTGGCGCGGGCGCTTCGCTCTCGGAGATGATGCCCAGCCGCTTGAGACGGTCCAGTTCGCGGTATTTCTGCTCGACGGCGAGTTCGGCCTGACGCTTGGCCTTGTTGGCCAGCTTGATGGCGTCTTCGTACTTGCCGGCCTTGAGGGCTTCCTCGGCCTTCTTGATCAGCTTGCCGGTGTCGCGCCATTCGTAACCTTCAGCCTTGGCCTTGGCGTTGGCGGATTTGGCCGCGGCGATGGCGGCTTCGGCGGCGGCCTGATCGGCACCCGCACCCTCTTCGGTGGTTCCCGCGCATCCCACGGCAAAACCGACGACCAGCAGGAGCAGTGCGGTCAGTCTCAGTGCTTTCAGTGTTTTCATTCTTATCGACTCCGAAGTTGTTGATTTATCCGTCTTTTGCAGAAAACCCGGCTGCAGGGTTCGATTCTGGTTGGCAACGTAGCATTGGCCTGTTCGGGCTGTCAAGGAACCGCGCCCGGAATTCCTTTTCAGCAAAATATTAGCAGATTCTGGTGCACTTGCGAGCCGTCAAGCCGACCCTATGGGGCATGATCCGATTGCCGCTTGCGCAGGCTCTCCTGGCGGGCGCGGATGGCCGCCGCCTTGGCCTCCAGGGCATAACGCCGGGCGGCGGGATAGTCCCCCTCCCCCAGCGCGGCGCTGGCCTGATCGAGCAGGGCCCGGGCTTCGGCCAGTTCGGACGGCGCGTGGATCTCCGCCCCCGAGGCCACCGCAGCCTCGATGGCCTGCCGGGCGTTGCTCATCTCCTGTACCGGCGGGTTGACCGCACAGGCCGAGACAAGCACGGCGATCAGGAGAAGGAAAAAGCGGATTTGAATCGGGGCGCGGGACATCGGCATGGTCGGGGTCTGACAGACTGCAGGCAAGCTATCACCCGCTCCGCGGGAGTGTCAAGGAAGCGTCATTGGCCCTTTCGGCATCCCTGTTCATGGCCGATTGCCGCTTCCTGATAGAATGCGCCATCATTTCTCTGGAGGCAAAACCATGGCCGTGACCATCTATCACAATCCGCGCTGCAGCAAGTCGCGACAGACACTGGCCCTGCTGCAGGAACACGGAATCGAACCGACGATCATCGAGTATCTGAAGACACCGCCGGATGCCGAAACCCTGCGACGCCTGCTCGACGCCCTGGGCATGTCCCCCCGTGATCTGATGCGGCGCAAGGAGAAGGAGTACAAGGAACTGGGACTGGACGATCCGTCCCTGAGCGATGACGATCTGATCCGGGCCATGATCGAACATCCCCGACTCATCGAACGCCCGATCGTGGTCACCGACAAGGGCGTGGCCATCGGCCGTCCGCCCGAGAACGTGCTGAAGGTGCTCTAGACCATGTCCGAAATCCTGGTGCTCTATTACAGCCGTCATGGCGCAACCGCGCGCATGGCGCACGAAATCGCTCATGGCGTCGAACAGGTGAGCGGCCTGACCGCCCGCCTGCGGACCGTGCCCGAGGTCTCCACCGTCTGTGAAGCCGTGGAAGACAGCATCCCCGCCGAAGGCGCGCCCTATGCCACCCTGGACGATCTGCAGGAATGCATCGGTCTGGCCCTGGGCAGCCCGACCCGCTTCGGCAACATGGCCGCGCCGATGAAATACTTCCTCGATACCACCACGCCGGTGTGGCTGGCCGGTGGCCTGAGCGGCAAGCCGGCGGCCCTGTTCACCTCCACCTCGAGCCTGCACGGGGGCCAGGAGACCACCCTGTTGTCCATGATGCTGCCGCTGCTGCATCACGGCATGCTGCTGGTGGGCCTGCCCTACAGCGAGACCACCCTGCTGACCACGACCACCGGCGGCACGCCCTACGGTGCCAGCCATCTCGCGGGCAGCGACAGCAACCTGCCCCTGAGCGAGGACGAGATCCGGCAGTGTCACACCCTGGGCCGTCGGCTGGCCGAAGTGGCGAAGGCCCAGTACGACGCCGGTCTGATCACCGCGAGCGGCGCATGACGCGACTGCGCATCGTGCATGCCGCCACCCTCGGCGGCATTCTCGCCCTGATGGGCCTGCTGATCCTGTGGTATGGCATGCGCACGCCGTCCCCGGCGTGGCTGGCCATCATGATCATCCCCCTGCTGTTCCCCCTGCGCGGCCTGATCCGCGGCCGCGCCTATACCCATGCCTGGACCAGTTTCCTGATCCTGTTCTATTTCATTCACGGCGTGGTGGAAGCGTGGGCCAATGCCGACGCACGCGGACTGGCGATCGCGGAGATCGTGCTCAGCGTGATCGTCTATACGGGCGCGATTCTGTTCGCGCGCTGGGGGCGTCATTAAGAGCAGTGGAAGTGACACGGAGGGCACGGAGGGCACGGAGACACGGAGGACACGGAGACTTGTTTTTTGAGGTAGGTCGGCAAACAGCCGGTTGTGAAGGCAGAATTTTGCGTCGTGTTGAGATGCAAAATTATCAAATTTCTCCGTGTCCTCCGTGTCTCCGTGCCCTCCGTGTTCTTTCCAGCAGTCTCACAACCGCAACAGCTCCCGCACGAACGGAATCGTCAACCGGCGCTGGGCCGCGAGCGAGGCTTCGTCGAGGCGGTCGAGCAGGGCGAACAGGCTGTTCATGTCGCGGGCGTGGCGGCGCAGGAGATAGTCGGCCACTTCGTCGGGCAGGGCGAAGCCGCGCCGTTCCGCGCGCAGCTGCAGCGCGCGGCGGCGGCCGTCGTCGTCGAGCGGGTGCAGGCGAAACACCAGGCCCCAGCCGAGGCGGGTGACGAGATCGGGCAGGGTCATGCCCAGTGCGACCGGGGAACGGCTCGCGGCGAGGATCAGGCGGCCGCCGCTTTCCCGGATCCGGTTGTAGAGATGGAACAGGGCCGTTTCCAGCGCCGCTTCGCCGGCGATGACATCGAGATCGTCGATGGCCACCACCGGACAGGATTCGAGACCGGCGAACAGTTCGGGCCCGGCCGTCACGCGGGCCAGTGGCAGGTACATGGCACCCGGATCGGCGGACGCGTGGCAGACGGCCTGCAGCAGATGGCTCTTGCCGCAGCCCGATGGCCCCCAGAGGTAGATGCTGTCGTCACGCCCCCGGCCGAGGGCCTGCACGGCCAGTTCGTTGCCGGTATCCACGAAGTTGTCGAAGGTGGCGCTGTCGCGCAGGGACAGGCGCAGCGGCAACTGGCCGGCGGCATCATCCGCCATCGTCTTCCTCCGCCAGTGCCGGGCCGTAGAGTTCGCTGGCCTGGTAGCGCTGCCGCAGGTGCCGCAGCAGCACGGCGATGACCGCGGCCACGGGCAGGGCCAGCAACACGCCCACGAAACCGAACAACTGGCCACCGGCCAGCACGGCGAAAATCACCGCCACCGGATGCAGGCCGATGCGATCCCCCACCAGCAGGGGGGTGAACACGGTGCTCTCCAGCACCTGGCCGACGCCGAAGACGATGAGCACATATAACAGGTGCGTCAGATCCGGGAACTGCAGCACGGCAGCCAGCCCCGCCGCGCCGATGCCGACGATGAACCCCAGATAGGGCACGAAACTCACCAGCCCGGCGAGCAGACCGATGGACAGGAACAGCTCGATGCCGGCGATCCACAGCCCGACCGAGTAGACGCCGGACAGGGCCAGCATCACCAGCAACTGGCCGCGCAGGAAGGCGCCCAGGACTTCATCGGACTCGCGTGCCAGCATGGAGACGACCGGTTCGATGTCCCGCGGCAACAGATCGCGAATGGCCGCCACCAGCCGGTCCCAGTCGCGCAGCAGATAGAAGGTGACCACCGCGACGATGGTGAGATTCATCAGCCAGTTGCCGATGGCCATGCCGGAACGGGTAATGGAGGCGACGATCGTGGCCAGGAGGCCGCCGGCCGTGGTCCAGTTCTGACCCAGCAGACGGGCCAGTTGGCCACGGTCGAGTTCACCGGGTTCGAAGCCGAACCGGGCCTGCAGCCACGGCAGCAGATGATCCTCCGCCTTCTGCAGCCACACCGGCACCTTGACCACGATGATGTGGATCTGTTTCTGCAGCAACGGCACCAGGAACAGCAGCATCAGCAGGCCGGCCAGGCTCAGCCCGCCGAAGACCAGCACCGTGGCCCAGGTCCGGGACAGGCCGACGGCTTCGAGCCGGTCGGTGAGGGGATCGGCCAGATAGGCCAGAACGGCCGCCATCAGAAACGGCATCAGAACCGGTGCCAGCAGCCAGACGAGAAAGCCGCTGATCAGCAGCAGCACCAGCCAGAAGGCGTCACGCGTCAGGTTCATGGGGACTCCCGATGTTCCATGTTTTCCCGGGCTCGTCGACTCCAGATGAAGACATAGGCCAGCCCGCTGGCCAGGGTGGTGAAGGCCACCACGGCCACCAGTACCGCCTGCGGCCAGCGCATCGCCTCGAAGCCCGTCAGCAACAGAAGCGTGGCGATGACCAGCAGGATCTGGCAGACGGTGTTGATCTTGCTGATCATCAGGGGTTCGAAAGCCACCGGCCCCACACGCCAGCGATACAGCAGGGTGCCGGCGACGATGACCACATCGCGCCAGATGACCAGCCCGACCAGCCAGCCGGCCAGATCGCCCAGCCAGCCGAGGGTCAGATAGGTGGAGACCATCAGCAGCTTGTCGGCCAGGGGATCGAGGATCGCGCCCAGGCGCGAGGTCCACCGGTAGTGCCGGGCCAGGTAGCCGTCGATGCCGTCGGAGACGCCGGCAACCACGAACAGGATCAGCGCCCAGCCGTACTGCCCCTGGAGCAGCAGCACCACGACCGGGGGCACCAGCAGGATACGCAGGATGCTGATCAGGTTGGGGATCTGGCGGGCCTGCATCTTAGCTGCTCCGTTGCCACAAACGGGGAGCCATGTCTGGCGGATATGCCTCCGGCAGTTGCGGCCCCGGGTACGCGTTCACGGAACCAGACGATACACCAGATCGGCGGGCAGGGGCGCGATCGTGACCGGGGACGCGGCATCCTGCGACGGATCGGTGGCCGGCTGGTCGGGATTCGGCACGCCTGCGGCCAGCGACGTTGCCTCGGACCCGGTCATCGCCGGCACTTCCGGAATCAGGGTGTGGCCCAGCTCGATGGCCCGGGCCACGGCAAGCTGTCCGTTGCGGGTGACCAGGCTGAACAGCACCGAATCGGGCCGGATTTCTTCGGGCGCGGCGCGGGTCACCCCGTCGAGTCCGGCCAGATAGCGAATGACCCGGGTGTACTCGGGCAGGCCAGGTATGCCCAGCACGCGAACCCGCACCACGCCAGGCTGGCTGACCTCGGCGGCCTGGGCATAGCGTTCGGCCAGCAGCATGGCACTGCCAGCGATGCCCTGCCCGAAGACCGAAGCCAGGCTGGTGCCCTCGCCTTCCCAGTCGTCGCGCCGGCCCTCGTTATAGAGCGTCCAGCGGCTACGCCAGCGGTGGCGACCGGTCTTGTAGATGCGCCCCACCAGCACCGCCTTGGGCTGGTAGCGCTGCGAGGCATCGAGGATGCGATCCTCGAAGTTGCCCCACACGTCGGCCACCGTGAGCCGGGCCCGATCGGTCAGATCGTACAGTGGCAGTCGCAGCGGCAGACCGCGGCGGGCCGCCTCCGCCATGATCGGGCCGCGCAGGTTCGCCGGGCTGTCATTGGTGAGCAGCTTGCGACCGCGCCGGTCGTCCACCGCCACCCAGGCCAGGACGCCGGGGCGGTTGCGCCCCCACACCGGCAGGCCACTTTCCCGCAGCACCTTGTTCACCGCCTGCGGATCGAAGTCCACCTGCAGCACCAGCTGGCGCTTGCCGTCGATTTCCCGGGTCTCGTACCGGTAACGCTGGACATAACGGGTCGGCAGGGCCAGGGCCGTTTCCACGCCCGGCTCCATGAGGGTCAGCAGATCCCGCCCGGAGACCCGCATGAGCACCTCGCGCAACGCATCGGTCAGGGCGCGGGTCCTTGTGTCCCGTTCCTGATCGGATACCGGGATGGTGGCGGCATACAGTCCCTGGACCACTTCGGCCCGTGCGGGCGACAGCGGCAGCAGGAACAGGGCGGACAGCAGGAGTAGCAGGCGCAGAGGCATGTCGATACCGGAATTTCCCTGGACTGGGCGCACAAGGGACGCCACGAACGGTCTGTCGTTTCGCCCGGGTGCGCGAATTGATACAATCGCGGGCGCTATTATGCACCGTTTGCCGTGGAAAAAGGTGCGTTTCTTCCCATCCCGACATCTCCAGGAGTCCGCGTGTCCGCATCCCGAGGCGACGATCCTTCCTCCCCTTCCCTGAGCTACCGCGACGCCGGCGTGGACATCGATGCCGGCAATGCGCTGGTCGAACGCATCAAGCCGCTGGCCGCCGCCACCCGCCGACCGGGGGTGCTGGCCGGTCTTGGCGGATTCGGCGCCCTGTTCGAAATCCCGGAGGGCTATCGCCAGCCGGTACTGGTGGCGGGAACCGACGGCGTGGGCACCAAGCTGCGGCTGGCGCTGGAACTGCATCGTCATGACACCATCGGCATCGATCTGGTGGCCATGTGCGTCAACGACCTGATCGTGCAGGGCGCCGAGCCGCTGTTCTTTCTCGACTACTACGCCACCGGCCATCTCGACGTGGACATCGCCACCGACGTGGTCAAGGGCATCGCCGAGGGCTGCCGCCAGGCCGGCGCGGCCCTGATCGGCGGCGAGACGGCCGAGATGCCCGGCATGTACCAGGGCGAGGAATACGATCTGGCCGGCTTCTGCGTGGGCGTGGTGGAGAAGGATCGGATCATCGACGGCAGCCGGGTGCACAGCGGCGACGTGCTCATCGGCCTGCCTTCCAGCGGTCCCCACTCCAATGGCTATTCCCTCATCCGCAAGGTGCTCGAGACCCGCGGCGCGCGCCTGGACCAGCCCTTCGACGGCGCCACCCTCGGCGAACGCCTGCTGGCGCCGACGCGCATCTACGTCAAACCCCTGCTGGCGCTGTTCGCCGACTTCGACATCCACGCCCTGGCCCACATCACCGGCGGCGGCCTGCTGGAGAACCTGCCGCGGGTCATGCCCGAGGGCACCGTGGCGCACGTGGATATCCGCAGCTGGAACCTGCCGGCCATCTTCGCCTGGCTGCAGGAACAGGGCGGCATCGAGCGCCACGAGATGTACCGCACCTTCAACTGCGGCATCGGCATGGTGCTGGTCGCCAGCGCCGCCGAAGCCGATGCCATCGTCGCCCGTCTGCGGGCCGAAGGGGAGCAGCCGGTGGTCATCGGCCGCATCGACAGCGGCGAAGGCGCGCCGCGCGTCGAACTGATCGGCTGAGCGATGACGGAAAGAACGTCTCCCATCGGCCTGGTGGTCCTGATCTCGGGCAACGGCTCGAACCTGCAGGCCATCATCGACGCCATCGCCGCCGGCGAGATCCCGGCGCAGATCCGCGCCGTGATCAGCAACAACCCCGATGCCTACGGCCTGGAACGGGCGCGTCGTGCCGGCATTCCCGTGGAGGTGGTCGATCATCGGGACTTCCCGGATCGGGAAAGCTACGACCGGGCCCTGCAGGCGGTCATCGATCGCTACCGGCCCGACCTGGTGGTGCTGGCCGGCTTCATGCGCATCCTCACGCCGGCCTTCGTCGAGCACTATGCCGGGCGCATGCTCAACATCCACCCCTCCCTGCTGCCCCGCTACCAGGGGCTCGACACCCATCGCCGGGTGCTGGAAGCCGGGGACAGCGTTCACGGCGTGAGCGTGCATTTCGTCACCCCCGAACTGGACAGCGGTCCCGTCGTGCTGCAGGCCGAGGTGCCGGTGGAGCCGGGCGATACCGAGGACGACCTGGCGCGCAAGGTACACGCCGAAGAACATGTCATCTATCCGCGCGTCATCCGCTGGTTCGCCGAAGGGCGATTGAAACTCGACGGCGATCGCGTCCTGCTCGACGGCCAGCCCATGAGCGACCGGCAGCGGCGCATCCGGCTTGAACCTTCGGCCGCGCGCCCCGACTAATCCTTCATGGACCACGGCAACGTCCTGGACGTTGCCCACGACCCCCGGAATCACCCATGCGCCCGTTTTCCGCCCTGCTCGCCGGCCTGCTGTTCACGCTGTCCGCCCGGGCCGATTTGCTCGCCAACGGCTTCGAAGCCGAGTTCAACGTCTACATGGCCGGCATCCATGCCGGCATCAGCCAGCGCCAGGTCACAGTGGACGGCGACACCCTCCGCTACACGGCCCGCTCGGAGCCAAAGGGCATGGCCCGGCTGTTCACCAAGGATATCGTCACGGAACAGAGCACCATGCGCCGCATCGACGACGATGTGCAGTCACTCGAATACCGCTACGATCAGACCGGCAAGGACGAGGTCCACGAAAAGGTGCTCTTCGACTGGCAGAAGAAGGAACTGACCATTACCAAGAACGGCCGCACCTATCCCATCCGGCCCAACACCTACGACATGCTCTCCTTCCAGATCGCCATGATGCTGAAGCTGGCGAAGCAACCGCAGACCTTCACCTTCCACGTGGCCGATCATCACGATCTGCACACCTATGAGGCACACGTCGTGGGGCCGGAGGAAATCACTACCGAATACCGGGAAGGCATGCAGACCATCCGCGTCGATTCAATCAACCGGAAGGAAAACCTGAAGTTCAGCTTCTGGTGCGCCCCGGAACTGGACTACCTGCCGGTCCGCATCAGCATCGAACGCATGGACCTGAACATGGGCAGCACGACGGAACTCAAGCGCCTGAAACTCCGCAAGCCAAGCCCCTGACAAAACGCCCACCCTTTATATAGATAGCTGTTCCTAAATAGCTGTTCCGAATTCCCGGTCAGTTTGGTGGTTCTGTACTAACCATCAGGCCCGCCCTCAAGGCAGGTGGGGTGTTTCGTGACACGCCGTGAATACATCCCTGTAGGCTCTACGGCCGCATCCCTGCGGCCGAAGGTCACGAAACACCCCACCTGCCTTGAGGGCTCCGTGCATAACCCAAAGTGTAGTGGAATTCGGAACAGCTATTTAGTCCCTAGTTCCTAGTTCCTCGTCCCTGGGGGCCTTCGGCCCCCCTAGGCCTTGGGCAAAGTCACGCCCCGCTGTCCCTGATACTTGCCACCCCGATCACGGTAGGAGGTTGCGCACACCTCGTCCGATTCGAAGAACAGCATCTGGGCCACGCCCTCGTTGGCATAGATCTT
>JALVBM010000448.1 GCA_027010665.1 Chromatiales bacterium | reverse complement strand
TGTTTGGTCGGGGCGAGAGGATTTGAACCTCCGACCACCGCAACCCCATTGCGGTGCGCTACCAGACTGCGCTACGCCCCGAAGATGTGAACCGTCGTGATACGACGCCCGTGAAAGGCGCGCTATCTTACCCCAGGCGGGGTGTGGATGGAAGCCGTCAATCCAGCGTGAGCAGTTTGGCCACTTCCTCGAGTTCCTGGCGGATTTCGCGGAGCACAGCCTTGTCGTTGCGCAGGGGATCGGCGTGGTTGTGATTCTCGGACAGTTGCAGGCGGGCGCCACCGATGGTGTAGCCCTGCTCGTAGAGCAGGCTGCGGATCTGCCGGATCATGATCACGTCCTGGCGCTGGTAGTAGCGCCGGTTGCCGCGGCGCTTGACCGGCTTGAGCTGGGGGAATTCCTGTTCCCAGTAGCGCAGGACGTGCGGCTTGACGCTGCACAGTTCGCTCACTTCACCGATGGTGAAGTAGCGCTTGCTCGGAATCGGTGGCAATTCATTGTTGTTCGTGGGTTCGAGCATAGGCTTCCACTTTTGCCTTGAGTTTTTGTCCGGGGCGGAAGGTGACGACACGCCGGGCGGTGATGGGAATTTCCTGACCCGTCTTGGGGTTTCTGCCGGGCCGTTCCTTCTTGTCCCGCAGATCGAAATTCCCGAAACCGGAGAGCTTGACCTGATGGCCGCGTTCCAGTGCGCCCCGGATTTCCTCGAAAAACATCTCGACTATCTCTTTCGCTTCGCGCTTGTTCAGCCCCAGTTCTTCGAACAAGCGTTCAGCGAGGTCGGCCTTCGTCAACGCCATATTTGTTATGCTCTTAGTGTAGCCCCAAGCTTGTTGTTCAGCACGTCGAGGATGTGACTCACTTCGGCCTCGACTTCAGTATCTTTAAGAGTGCGCGAAAGATCCTGCAAGGTCAAGCCCAGAGCCAGACTTTTTCTTCCTAAATCAATACCTTCGCCCGTGTACACGTCGAACAGCTCGACCTCGGTCAGGTGTTCGGCGCCCGCCGCCCGGATGGTCTCCAGCACCTCGGCGGCGGGGATGTCGGCATCCACCACCACCGCGATGTCCCGCCGGATGGAGGGATATTTCGACAGCGGCCGGTAGGCCGGCACCTTCCCTGCCTGCAGAATATCTGCCTGTATTTCAAACAGATAGACTGTCTGACCAATCCCGATCCGGTCCGCGGTGGCCGGATGCAGGGCCCCGACCCAACCCACCTTGCCGCGCTCCGCATGCACGATGGCGGCACACTGGCCCGGATGCAGGGCGGGATGGCTGTCGGCTGTGAAGGTGAAGTCCGCACGACGCCCGGTGAGCTCCAGCAGGGCCTCCACATGCCCCTTGGCGTCGAAAAAGTCCACGTTGCGTGGGGGAATCCCCCATTGATGCGGTGCAACGCTTCCGGACAGCACACCGGAAACCATCATTTCCTGTTGGATTTCAGAATCTTGCCTGATAAATCTCAGACCGCACTCGAACAAGCATAACCGATTCTGCTGGCGATTCAAGTTGTATTTGGCCGCCTGCAGCAATCCGGGCCACAGGGAGGTGCGCATCACGGCCATGTCGCTGGAAATCGGATTGGCCAGTTCGATGGCCGGATGGTCCGGATCCAGGATCTTCTCGAGGTCCGGATCGACGAAACTGTAGGTGATGGCCTCGGCGTAGCCCAGGTCCATCAGCCGCTCGCGGATGCGGGCCAGCTCCACCCGCCCTTCCGGGCGCGCGGGCATGCGCAGATGGACCGAGGGGGTCGTTTCGGGCAGGTTGTCGTAGCCGTGGATGCGGCCGATTTCCTCGATCAGATCCTCCTCGATGCCGATGTCGAAGCGGAAGGACGGGGG
>JALVBM010000447.1 GCA_027010665.1 Chromatiales bacterium | reverse complement strand
GCTTGCGGTCGAAAACGACATCGTGATGGTCTCGATGCACGCCGGTGCGGAAGGACCGGACGTGCAGCACGTGCCCTTTGGCGAGGAGTTCTATTACCGCGAGAATCGCGGTGACGTGGTGGCCTTCGCCCACGCGATGATCGATGCCGGCGCCGATCTCGTGGTGGGGCATGGCCCGCACGTGCCGCGGGCGCTGGAACTCTATCGCGGTCGGCTGGTGGCCTACAGCCTGGGCAATTTCTGCACCTATTACGGCATCAACGTGGCCGGCACCCGCGGGCTGGCGCCGATCCTGCTGGCCCGACTGGACGAGACCGGCCGCTTTCTTGGCGGGCGTATCGTCTCCGCCCGCCAGCGGCGGCCGGCGGGACCGTTGCCGGATCCCGGGCATGCCGCCGCCCGGTTCATGGCCCGCCTCACGCGCGAGGATTTTCCGGGCACGGCCCTGGTCATCACGGCCGACGGCGAGATCCGCCGCCAGGATCGGCTCCCGGCCGTGTTTTGGGGCGGCATCGCGGGTTTTGCGGCGGACAAACCCTCCGGCGACCTGTAAAATACGCTCCTTTACGATTTTCGGCCCGTACGGGCCCTCCCACGCGAATTCGGAATCCAGGCACTCATGGCGAAACTGTTGCAGAAAATCTTCGGCAGCCGCAACGATCGGCTGATCAAACGCATGCGCAAGACCGTGGCGCAAATCAATGCCCTGGAGCCCGAGTTCGAGGCCCTCTCCGACGAACAGCTGCAGGCCAAGACCGGCGAGTTCCGCCAGCGTCTGGCCGACGGCACACCGCTGGACGATCTGCTGGTGGAAGCCTTCGCCACCGTGCGCGAGGCCGGCAAGCGGGTGCTGTCCATGCGTCACTACGACGTGCAGCTCATCGGCGGCATGGTGCTCCACGAGGGCAAGATCGCCGAGATGCGCACCGGCGAGGGCAAGACCCTGGTGGCCACGCTGGCCGCCTATCTCAACGCCCTGCCGGGCAAGGGCGTGCATGTGGTCACCGTCAACGACTACCTGGCCTCGCGCGACGCCGCCTGGATGGGCAAGATCTACGAGTTCCTCGGCCTGTCCGTGGGGGTGATCCTCTCCAACATGCCCTTCGAGGACAAGAAGGCCGCCTACGCCGCCGACATCACCTACGGCACCAACAACGAATTCGGTTTCGACTATCTGCGCGACAACATGGCCTTCAGCAAGGACGAACAGTTCCAGCGGGGCCATGCCTTCGCCATCGTCGACGAGGTGGACTCCATCCTCATCGACGAGGCGCGCACGCCGCTGATCATCTCCGGTCCGGCCGAGGGCAGCTCCGAGCTGTACTACAAGGTCAACGAACTGATCCCCAAACTGGTCAAGCAGGAAGAGGAAGACGGGCCCGGCGATTTCTCGGTGGACGAGAAGACCAAGCAGGTCTATCTCACCGAGGAAGGCCACGAGAAGGTGGAGAACCTGCTGCTGGAGGCCGGTCTGCTGCAGGAAGGCGAATCCCTCTACGACGTCTCCAACATCGGTCTGCTGCATCACGTCATCGCCGCCCTGCGCGCCCACAGCCTGTTCCAGAAGGACGTGGACTACATCGTGCAGAACAACGAGGTGATCATCGTCGACGAGTTCACCGGCCGCACCATGCCGGGCCGGCGCTGGTCCGACGGCCTGCACCAGGCGGTGGAGGCCAAGGAAGGAGTGCCGGTGCAGCAGGAGAACCAGACCGTCGCCTCCATCACCTTCCAGAACTACTTCCGCCTGTACGACAAGCTCTCGGGCATGACCGGCACGGCGGATACGGAAGCCTACGAATTCCAGCAGATCTACGGCCTCGAGGTGGTGGTGATCCCCACTCACC
>JALVBM010000446.1 GCA_027010665.1 Chromatiales bacterium | reverse complement strand
TGTTCCGCCTGCAGACCGAGCACCCCTGGTACCTGATCCCCACCGCCGAGGTGCCGGTGACCAACATCGTGCGCGACACCATCCTCGATGCCGATGATCTGCCGCGCAAGTTCGTCGCCCACACGCCCTGTTTCCGCAGCGAAGCCGGTTCCTACGGCCGCGACACCCGCGGCATGATCCGCCAGCACCAGTTCGAGAAGGTGGAGCTGGTGCAGATCGTGCGCCCGGAAGCCTCATGGGATGCCCTGGAGGAACTCACCGGCCATGCCGAGGAAGTGCTCAAGCGCCTGGAACTGCCGTTTCGCACCATGGCCCTGTGCACCGGCGACATCGGCTTCTCCTCGGCCCGCACCTATGATCTGGAAGTCTGGCTGCCGGGGCAGGGCAAGTACCGGGAAATCTCCTCCTGCTCCAACTTCCTCGACTTCCAGGCCCGCCGCCTCAAGGCCCGCTGGCGCAACCCCGAAACCGGCAAGCCGGAACCGGTCCACACCCTCAACGGCTCCGGCCTCGCCGTCGGCCGCACCCTGGTGGCAATCCTCGAAAACTACCAGCAGGCCGACGGCAGCGTGGCCGTGCCCACGGTGCTGCGGGACTACATGGGGGGGACCGAGGTCATCGGGAAACCGTAGCGGGGCGTTGAAAACCCAACCCAAAGACGCGAAGGCGCAGAGGGTGCAAAGAAAGATAGAATGGTTGTGTAGGAGCGGCGCATAGCCGCGATGAACAGAGCCGAGGGACAAGGGCTGAGTAGCGAGTTTTCGAAGCCAACCAACCCCGTCTTTTCTCGTCCCTCGTCACTCGCCACTCGTCCCTGTTTTTTGCGCCTCTGCGTTGGATTTTAAAAAACCCTCACCTTACCATCGCAATCAGCAGAATCACGAACAGCACCACGCCCACAATCGGCAGCAGGAAGGCCTGCCAGTCCTTCGACGTGCCCTTGGGGGATTCCTTCAGGGCCCGTTTCATGCCCGGGTAGATGAGGACCATCATGGCCACCAGGAACAGGGCCGAGCCGATTTTCATCCAGTCCATTTCGAAACTCCTGTCTGCAAAAGAACGAAGCCCCGGCAGGGCCGGGGCTCGCGGGTGTTGCGGTCGGTCCCTCGCGGCTCAGTCGTCGCCACTGAACGCGCCCAGAATGTGCAGCAAAGCCTGGAACAGGTTGATCAGTGACAGAAACAGGCTGGCCGTGGCCATGATGTAGTTGGTTTCACCGTTGTGGATGATCTGGGAGGTTTCGTAGAGGATGAAACCGCTCATGATCAGGATCACCGCGGCGTTCACGGTCAGGAAGAGAGCCGGAATGCCGAGGAAGATGTTCAGCACAGCCGCGCCCAGTACCACAAACATGCCCACCATCAGGAAGCCGGCCAGGAAGCTGAAGTCCTTGCGGGTGGTCAGCGCGTAGGCGGACAGACCCAGGAAGATCACACCCGTGCCACCCAGGGCAGTCATGACGATGGCTGGATTCACCGACAGGTAATAGCCCAATACCGGACCGAGGCCGAAGCCCAGCAGACCGGTGATGGCGAACAGGACCGGAATCCCGGTCGCCGAATTGGCCGTGCGCGGCAACACGAACCAAAGCATGGCGATGGCCACGATGTCGGCGACCAGCGCCGCGCCGGGTGAAACCTGCATGGTCACGCCCACCGCCGCCATCACGGCGCTGAACAGCAGGGTCATGGACAACAGCATGTAGGTGTTGCGCAGGACCTTGTTGGTGGACAGGACCGAGTCTGCGGTGCGTTGTGCAACAGACTGATTTTGATACATGAAATATCCCCTTCTCAGTGGTTGTATTTGTGCTGGCAAATATGACAACAGGATACCGGAACGGTTCCCCCAGGCAACCCCCGATTTGACTTCATTCCAGCCCCGGCGGCTGGAACCCGAATGGGGGTTGGGGTATCCTGCGGCCGCCAGGGACGAGGAACTAGGAACTAGGGACTGGGAACTAGAAACACCGGTTTTCCTAGTTCCCAGTCCCTAGTTCCCAGTCCCTGCTATCCGGAGGGATGGCTGAGCGGTTGAAAGCACCGGTCTTGAAAACCGGCAAGGGTTAACGCCCTTCCAGGGTTCGAATCCCTGTCCCTCCGCCAATCGTCTGATCTTCCCCGGCCTGTCGCCCGCATTGAAGCGGCTTCCCGCCGGCCCCATGTTTCCACAATTCATCCATCATCGACGAGGACGAAACATGCGATATGTCAGTGGCCTGCTGCTTCTGATCGGTCTGGGACTGTCAGGCTGTACCCAGGAGATGCAGAACAAGCTGGGGCGGGCAGTGCAGAACTGGACCGGCACCAACGGCGTACTGGACGTCTATGCCGGGGACAAGCTGGTCAAGCGGTTCATCGGTATCGACAAGATTTCCACGGCCATCTCCACCCAGGGTAGCCAGCCCCGGCCCTATCGTTTCGGTTACGGCATTCTCGACGAGAACCAGAATCTGAAAGCGGATCCGGGCGAGAAGAAGGTCTATTTCGAATTCAGCGACTATTCCACCAGCTATATCTTCTACGAGAATCCCCGCGGCTGAACCCGGGGATGCCAGAAAACGGCCATCCCCCCTACACAAAGTCGGGCCAATGGGGTAGATTTGCAGACGGCTGTTCTAGTACTGAAAAGTTCTACCGACGTTTTTGGGGACCGTGCGGGGCATTTCATGATCAAGGTAATGCTGGTCGATGATCACGACCTGGTACGCACGGGCATCCGCCGGCTGCTCGAGGATGTCAGCGACATCGACGTGGTCGGGGAGGCCGCCTCGGGCGAGACGGCACTCGAACAGGTGGAGGCCGCCGGCCCGGACGTGGTGCTGATGGACATCAACATGCCCGGCATCGGCGGGCTCGAGGCCACCCGCAAGCTCCTGCGCCGCAATCCCGATCTGCGCATCATCATCGTCACCATGCACGACGACGATCTGTTTCCCCAGCGCCTGATGAAGGCCGGCGCCATGGGCTATCTCACCAAGGGCGCGCAGATCGACGAGATCCTGCGCGCCATCCGTTCGGTGATGGCCGGCAAGCGCTACATCGCCCCCGAAATCGCCCAGCAGATGGCCATTTCCAGTTTCGACGGCAACGAGGGCTCGCCCTTCGACAGCCTGTCCGAACGCGAGATGCAGGTGCTGCTGATGATGATGGACGGCCAGAGCGTGTCCGCCATCTCGGACAAGCTGTGCCTGAGCCCCAAGACCGTCAGCACCTACCGCTCCCGCCTGTTCTCCAAGCTCGGCGTGCAGAACGACATCGAGCTGGCGCGCCTGGCCCTGTTGCACGGCGTGGTCGAGAGCACGGTCAATCTAAAGGCATAATTTCCTGTATAATCAGTAACTCACGTTCTGTTCTTCAAGCCGTTTCACGACGAGACCCGATGCCCGACCGCCCTTTCGACGCCGATTGCCGGCAGTGCCCCCGTCTGGCGTCCTTCCTGGACGCGGTCCGGGCCGAGCATCCCGACTATCACTGCCGTCCGGTGCCGCCCTTCGGCGTGGCCCGGCCGAAGCTGCTGATCGTCGGCCTGGCGCCGGGCCTGCACGGGGCCAACGCCACCGGCCGGCCGTTCACCGGCGACTACGCCGGCATTCTGCTCTACGAGACCCTGCACGAATTCGGTTTCAGCACCCGTCCCGAATCGGTTTCCGCCGACGACGGCCTGCGCCTGCGCCAGTGCCGGATCACCAACGCCGTGAAATGCCTGCCGCCGGCCAACAAGCCCACGGGCGAGGAGATCCGCACCTGCAACGCCTTCCTGGCCGCCGAGCTGACTGCCCTGCCGAAGGGGGGCATAATCCTGGCGCTCGGCGGCATCGCCCATCAGGCCGTGCTGCGCGCCCTCGGCCTCCCGCGCAAGGATTTTCCTTTCGAGCATGGTGCCTTCGCCACCTTGCCCGACGGGCGCCGTCTGGTCTCGTCCTACCACTGCAGCCGCTACAACACCCAGACCCGGCGGCTCACGCCGGCCATGTTCCGTGCCGTGTTCCGCCGCATCCGCCGCCACATCGACGCCTGAGACGGGCGGACATACAATCCCCCCATGACCGACGCCCCCACCGGATTCGACGCCAAAGGCTTCCTGCGCACCGTGCCGGGCAAACCGGGCGTGTACCGCATGCTCGATGCCGGGGGCACGGTGATCTACGTGGGCAAGGCCCGGGATCTCAGGAAGCGCCTGTCCAGCTATTTCCGCCGCAACCTCGACAGCCCCAAGACCCGGGTGATGGTGGCGAAGATTGCCGACATCCAGATCACCGTCACCCACACCGAAACCGAGGCCCTGCTGCTCGAGAACAACTGGATCAAGCGCTACAAGCCCCGCTACAACGTCCTCTACCGGGACGACAAGAGCTATCCCTGGATCTTCCTCAGCGATCATCCCTTCCCGCGCCTCGGACCCCATCGCGGCGCGCGCCGGGCGAAGGGCCGCTATTTTGGTCCCTATCCCAGCGCCGGCGCCGTGCGCGAGACCCTGCGCCTGCTGCAGAAGGTATTTCCGGTGCGCCAGTGCGAGGACAGCTTCTATAACAACCGCTCCCGGCCCTGCCTGCAGTACCAGATCAAGCGCTGCACCGCGCCCTGCACCGGTTTGGCCGCTCCCGATCAGTACGCCGAGGACGTGCGTCACGCGGTGATGTTCCTGGAGGGCAAGAGCAACGCGGTCATCGACGAACTGGTACGGCGCATGGAAGCCGCCTCCGCCGAGCTGGCCTTCGAACAGGCCGCCCGTTACCGGGACCAGATCGCCGCCCTGCGGCGCGTGCAGGAGACCCAGTACATCAGCGGCGAGAAGGGGGAGGTGGACGTGGTGGCCGCGGCGGTGGATCAGGGCATGGGCTGCGTGCAGGTGTTCAGCATCCGCGGCGGGCGCAACCTGGGCAACCGCACCTGGTTTCCGCGCCACGAGGGCGGCCTGGAAGCGGGCGAGGAGGCCGAGCTGCTGGAGCGCTTCCTGGCCCAGCACTACCTGCAGGCCGGCCGCGACGTGCCCGCCGAAATCCTCCTGAGCCACGCCATCGACAGCCGCGCCGCCCTGGAAGAGGCGCTGGCCACGGAAACCGGCCATCGCGTGGCCCTGAAGCACGCCCTGCGCGGCCAGCGGGCCCGCTGGGTAGCCATGGCCGAGGAAAATGCCCGTCAGGCCCTGGCCATTCGCGCCAACAGCCAGGCCAGCCAGCTCGCCCGCCTGGAAGCGCTGCAGGAGGTACTGGAACTGGACGAGATGCCGGCCCGCCTGGAGTGTTTCGATATCAGCCACACCCGGGGCGAGGCCACCGTGGCCTCCTGCGTGGTGTTCGACACCGCCGGGCCGCGCAAGTCCGACTACCGGCGCTTCAACATCCGCGACATCACCCCCGGCGACGACTATGCGGCCATGCACCAGGCGCTGACGCGGCGCTACCGGCGCCTGAAGGCGGGGGAGGCGCCGCTGCCCGACGTGCTGTTCATCGACGGCGGCAGGGGCCAGGTCCAGCAGGCCCGGGACGTGCTGGAGGAGCTGGGCATCGACGGCGTGACCCTGGTCGGCGTGGCCAAGGGGCCGGATCGCAAGCCCGGATACGAGACCCTGTACTTGTCCGGCCCCGACACGGAAATTATACTGCCCGCCGACTCCCGCGCGCTGCACCTCATCCAGCAGATCCGGGACGAGGCGCACCGCTTCGCCATCACCGGCCATCGCCAGCGCCGGCAGCGACGGCGCACCACCTCGCCGCTGGAAGCCATTCCCGGGCTCGGTCCGAAACGCCGGCAGCAACTGCTCAAGCAGTTCGGCGGGCTGCAGGAAGTGGCCCGCGCCGGGGTCGAGGATCTGCGCCGTGTGCCGGGCATCAGCACCCGGCTGGCCCGCCAGATCTACGATGCCTTCCACGCCGACGGAACCTGAACAGATGGCGATCAACCTGCCCAACAAGCTGACCTTCCTGCGCATCGGGCTGATTCCCCTGTTCGTGCTGCTGTTCTACGTGCCCCTGTTCGGCTGGAACAACGTGGTGCTCACGGGCCTGTTCTTCCTGATCAGCATCACCGACTGGTTCGACGGCTATCTGGCCCGGCGTCTCGGGCTGCAGTCGGATCTCGGCGCCTTTCTCGATCCGGTGGCCGACAAGCTGGTGGTGACCATCGTCCTGGTGCTGCTGGTGAGCAAGCATCCCGGCTGGCTGCTGGCCCTGCCCACCGTGATCATCGTCGGGCGCGAGATCGCCATCTCGGCCCTGCGCGAGTGGATGGCTCACGTGGGCGACGAGGCCAAGGTGGCCGTCTCCATCATCGGCAAGTTCAAGACGGCCACCCAGATGCTGGCCATCGGCTTCCTGCTCTACGAACAGCCCATCGGGGACTTCCCGGTCCTCGAGATCGGCTTCGCGCTCATCTACGTGGCCGCCTTCCTCACCCTGTGGTCCATGATGGTCTACCTGCGCGCCGCCTGGCCCAGCCTCAATGGCGACGACGGCGCGGGTGCTTGACAGCGTCCGACGCATCGTTAAAATACGCCTCCCACCAAGCGGGAATAGCTCAGTTGGTAGAGCACGACCTTGCCAAGGTCGGGGTCGCGAGTTCGAGTCTCGTTTCCCGCTCCAAATTCTCAAAACCTCGGCACCCGCCGAGGTTTTTTTGTCCCGGGACCCCGTTCTCGCGTAGAATGGCCCCTCCCTGGCTGGGTGGCAGAGTGGCTATGCAGCGGCCTGCAAAGCCGTGTACCTCGGTTCGACTCCGGGCCCAGCCTCCATCTTCCTTTCGTTCTGTCCAGCGGCCTTCGGGGCCGCCTGCCACGCAAGGAGAACGTCATGCATGCCCGCACCCGTTTCGTCGTCCTGTTCCTTGGCGCCATGCTCGCCGTCTCCGGCTGTGCCACCGACGAGTACGGCCGTCCCCGCGAGATGACCGACACCGAGAAGGGCGCCATCATCGGCGCCGCCACCGGGGCCCTGCTGGGCCTGGCCACCCGGCGCGAGGCCAAGTACGGCGTGCTCTACGGCATCGTGGGCGGGGTCGCCGGGGGCGCGGTGGGCGCCTACATGGACAAGCAGAAGAAAGACTTCGAGAAGCAGCTCGCCCCGGAACTGGACCGCGGCGTGATCTACATGGAAAAACTGCCACAGAACCGGCTGCTGGTGGGCATGACCGCCGCCACCGCCTTCGAGGTGGACTCCACCCGCATCAAACCCGGTTTCAATCCGGTCCTCGACAAGATCGCCCGCATCCTGAACAAGTACGGCAAGACCCATCTCACCATCATCGGCCACACCGACAGCACCGGCTCGCGGGCCTACAACCAGAAGCTCTCCGAACGCCGTGCCGAAGCCGTGAAACAGGCCCTGCTGGCCCGCAACGTGATCCCCGAACGCATCACCACCGCCGGCGCCGGCGAGGATCACCCCCGCGCTTCCAACGCCACCCCGGAAGGCCGGCGCAAGAACCGGCGGGTGGAGATCATTATCGAGCCGATTGTTGAGCCGGAAGGCTGAACACGGAAAGCTTCACACCTGTTGGCGGGTTATCTCTGTAGGAGCGGCGCAAGCCGCGACAGAACAGGGCCGAG
>JALVBM010000445.1 GCA_027010665.1 Chromatiales bacterium | reverse complement strand
TCGCCGGCGCGGTGCTGGTCTGGCGCGCGGTGGATCTGCACGTCTTCAACCGCGACTTCCTGCGCAACCAGGGCGAGGCCCGCTATCTGCGCGTGGTGCCGGTGGCGGCCCATCGCGGCATGATCACTGATCGCCACGGCGAGCCTCTGGCCATCTCCACACCGGTCGATTCGGTCTGGGTGCAGCCGAAGGCCTTCGCCAGCGCCCATGCCCGCTGGCCCGAACTGGCGAAACTGCTGGGTCTGGATCTGGACCGCCTGCAGCGCACGGTGCTGGCCCGCCAGGAGCGGGAGTTCGTCTATCTGAAACGTCATGTCAGCCCGCAAAAGGCCGAAAAGGTGATGGCGCTCGGCATTCCCGGCGTGAACCTGCAGCGGGAATACCGCCGTTACTATCCGGCGGGTGAAGTGACCGCTCACGTCGTCGGCTTCACCAACGTGGACGACCGCGGCCAGGAAGGGCTGGAATTGGCCTACGATAAGTGGCTGCGCGGCACCCCCGGCGCCAAGCGGGTGCTCAAGGATCGTCTCGGCCGGGTGGTGCGCAACGTGGAGCTGATCCGCAAGCCCGAGGCGGGCCGCGATCTGGCCCTGAGCCTGGATCGCCGCCTGCAGTACCTGTCCTACCGCGAACTCAAGCGCGCCGTGTTCCACCACAAGGCCCGCTCCGGGTCGCTGGTGATCCTCGATGTGCACACCGGCGAGGTGCTGGCCATGGTCAACCAGCCGGCCTACAACCCCAACGACCGCGGCCAGTACCGCCCCGGCCAGACCCGCAACCGCGCGGTGACCGACGTCCTCGAGCCCGGCTCCACCATCAAGCCCTTCACCATCGCCGCCGCCCTGCAGTCGGGCCGCTTCCGCCCGGGCACCCTCATCGATACGGCACCCGGCCGCTATCGTCTGGGCCGGGCGCTGATTCGTGATGCGCGCAACTATGGCCGCATCACCGTGAGCACCGTGATCCAGAAGTCCAGCAACGTCGGCGCCAGCAAGATCGCCCTGTCCCTGCCCGACGATCTGCTCTATCGCACCCACACGCGGCTCGGCTTCGGCGCCGCTACCGGCAGCGGCTTCCCCGGCGAAGTGGGCGGCCTGCTGGCCGATGCCGGCCACTGGCGGAAGATCGAAAAGGCCACCCTGGCCTATGGCTACGGCATGTCGGTCACGGCCCTGCAACTGGCCCGGGCCTATGCCGCCCTTGCCGATGACGGGCGTCTGCATCCGGTCAGCTTCGTAAAACTGACCGAGCTGGAACCGGCCCGGCAGGCCATTCCTGCCCGCGTGGCGCGGCAGGTGAAGCGCATGCTCGAATCGGTGGTTGCCGAGGGCGGCACCGGCACCCGTGCGAGCATCGCCGGCTACCGGGTGGCCGGCAAGACCGGCACGGTGAAGAAGGCCACCGCCGGGGGCTACAGTGAGGATCGCTACATCGCCGTGTTCGCCGGCTTCGCTCCGGCCAGCCGGCCGCGCCTGGCGATGGTGGTGACCATCGACGAGCCGCGCGACGGCGTCTATTACGGCGGGCAGGTGGCCGCGCCGGTCTTCTCGAAGGTGATGGCCGGCGCCCTGCGCCTCCTCGGCGTGGCCCCGGACGCCGCGCCCGCCACGCCGGTCCACCTGGCTGCGCTGGGCCAGCCATCGCGGGAGGCGACGCCATGATGGTCGGCGTGCACACCCGTTACCGTTTCAGCCTCGGCGCCCTCCTGCAGGATCTGCTGGCCGTCCCCGAGGTAGCCGATCGGCCCGTCACCGGCCTGTGCGCCGACAGCCGCGAGGTGATGCCGGGCGATCTGTTCGTCGCCCGCCGCGGCCTGACCGTGGACGGTGCCCGGTTCATCGACGCGGCCATCG